>JAKLJW010000012.1 GCA_023150935.1 Candidatus Binatia bacterium
GTCAAGACAGCACCCCGCCACGGAGTGAGGTTCCTCTCCCAACGGGAGAGGACAGGTGAGGGGATGAGATCGAATGAGGCACGAGCGTCAAGACAGCACCCCGCCACGGAGTGAGGTTCCTCTCCCAACGGGAGAGGACAGGTGAGGGGATAAGACCGAGTGAGGCACGAGCGTCAAGACAGCACCCCGCCACGGAGTGAGGTTCCTCTCCCAACGGGAGAGGACAGGTGAGGGGATAAGACCGAGTGATGCACGAGCGTCACGACAGCACCCCGCCACGGAGTCAGGTTCCCCTCCCAACGGGAGAGGACAGGTGAGGGGATGAAACTCGGGGTGCGCCGTATGTCCGGGGTTGACCGGGGTTGCCGCACGGGCGCACTGTCCTGCGGTAGTGAAGGTGCCATCCGCAGCGACCCGACGAGCCCGGAGACTTCGTCGCCGTGCCACCGACGCCGAGGGTCGGTTATGGTACCACGTGCGCGCACGTCAGGTTGACGGTGCGAAGTTCCGGCGGCAAGAGCCGCTGGGACCTTACATGGTCGACTTCTGTTGCGTGGAGTCGAGGCTGGTCGTGGAGGTCGACGGCGGTCAGCACTTCGAGCAGCGGGAATACGACGAAGAGCGTAGCCGGTTTCTGGAACTTTCGGGGTACCGGGTTCTGCGGTTCTGGAACAACGAAGTGATGGAGAACATCGAGGGTGTGCTGGCGAGAATTGGGGAAGCGGTGCGGGGCGTGGCGATCGTGACACGGGACTGAACTGCGGGAGGATGTGGATCCCCTCACCTGACCTCTCCCGCTGGGAGAGGGACCTGACTCCGGTGCGGGGTGCTGTTGCCGCGGTGCAGCGGTGGATCCCCTCACCTGAGTTCTCCCGCTGGGAGAGGGACCTGACTCCGGTGCGGGGTGCTGTTGCCGCGGTGCAGCGGTAGATCCCCTCACCTGAGTTCTCCCGCTGGGAGAGGGACCTGACTCCGCTGCGGGGTGCTGTTGCCGCGGTGCAGAGGGTGGATCCCCTCACCTGACCTCTCCCGGCGGGAGAGGGACCTGACTCCGCTGCGGGGTGCTGTTGCCGTGGCACAGCGGGTGAATCCACGCACGCGACCTCTCGCGATCCGGCAGCGTCCGATGTGATCAGGTTCCTCTCCCAGCGGGAGTTGAGTCGGCCAGGTGGAACGTGCGCTCCGCGCGCGTTCCTGCGGTACGCGTATCCAGGTGGAACGCGATCTCCGAGCGCGTTCCTTCGTGTTCCCTCCAGGGTGCTGTGTTGCCGGGTCCGGACATTCCCGACCGTGAAGCCCCGGGCATGAATGACCGGGCTCGGTCGAGGCGCCCGGTGAACCGGGCGCGGGTCCGCGGCGCGTCAACGTCGGGCTTGGATTCGCTGCGGACCTCGGGGTATGAGACGCGCCAGTGATGATTGGTGGGGCAGATCGTCCGCGTGTGGGGGCGGTGACCGCGGGTGCCGAACGGCCCGGGGCGCCGGTTTCGGCGGTAACGATTCTGGCGGCAATCGGTCTGGCGCTCGTCGCGCAGTGGCTCACCGTTGGCAACCGTGAGTCGTGGATCGGCTGGACGCTTTACGCTCTGGCGGCGGGACTGGCAGCGGCCGCGACGTGGAACCTCCCGCAGCCCTTCGTTCCGGCCGCGCCGGCGGGGCATTCGAAGGTCCGGCAACGTCTCGTTCGCGCCCTGACCGGTGCCGGCGCCGCGGCCGCGCTGGGAGTGACCACGGCTCTGGCCGCGGGCGATCGGTGGCGCGTGGTCAGCGTGGTCCTGTGGATCGGCGGCTTCGTGCTTGCGACGGTCGCCGTGCGCGGCTGGCGAGTGGCGCCGGCGGCGCGTGGGGTGCCGCGATGGTCGAGCCCGGAAATCTGGGGCTTTGCCGCCATCGTCGCCGTGGGCGCCGTGCTGCGGGTCCTGTGGATCGACGAGATCCCTCGCTACGTGTTCGGCGACGAGCCGCGCGTCGGCATCTCGCTGGTGCGCGAATTCCGCGAAGGTGCGCCGAACTTCTTCAAGATGAGCTGGAACACCTGGCCGATGATCGGGATCGCGTTGCAGGGCGTGTTCATTCCGGTCCTCGGTTGGGGCTCCACCGTGTTGCGACTATCGTCGGCGCTTTCCGGAACGCTGGCGGTCGCCATGACCTACCTGCTCGCGAGGCACCTGTATTCGAGGCAGGTGGCCGTCCTTGCCGCGGTGCTGTTCGCGGTCGGCCGCACGGCGGTGGACTTCAGCCGCATGGGGATTTGCCATGCGCAGGTGATGTTTTTCGAGACCTTCGCCTTGTTCTGGTGGTGGCGGGCGATCAACACCGGCCTGGCGGGCAGCTACCTGTGGGCGGGGATCGGGCTCGGGTTGTGTCTGTACACGTACAATGCGGGTCAGTCGGTGCCGTTTCTGTTGCTCGGCTGGCTCGGTCTGGCATCGATCTTCCGACCCGGCGCTGCGCTTCCGCGCTGGCGCGGCGTGGCGATCACGGTCGCGGGATTCCTGCTCGCGGCGTTTCCGTGGGTGTTCTACGTCACCGACCACTTCGCGTTCACCGAGAACTGGCGCATGTACACACACATGGCGCGCAACCGGCAGGTGGCGACGCTGATTGCCGAGGCGTGGGCACGCAGCGGCTGGGACGGCGCGCTCGAGGTGGTGGGCCGGCAGGCGGGTCTGACGTGGTTGGGGTTCGGCGTGATTCCCGGCGGTGCCTACCAGATGGGTTACCGGGGCGGCGGCATGCTCGATCACGTGACCGCGCCGCTGTTCGTGCTCGGTCTGGGGGCGTCGTTGCCGTGGTTGCGCGGTCGGGGTGGATTCGTGCCGTACTGGTGGCTGCTTCTCTTCGTGCTCGGCGGAGTACTGACCAACGATCCGCCGGCAGTCGTGCGGCTCGTCGGCATCCTGCCGGCGCTGGCACTGCTGGCGGCGCTGCCGCTCGACGCCGCTTTGCGGGCGGTACGACCATACGGCCGCGCGGCGCTGGCGGGCTATGCGCTCGCCGGCGTGCTGCTGGCCGGTGCGACCTGGGACAACTGGCGCACGTACTTCGTCGCCTTCCCGGCGGAGCCGATCGACGAGATCTCCGAGTTGGTGCGGCTGGTCCAGAAGGTGCCGCGCGAGACGCCGGTCGTGATCCTCGGGGTCGAGAACTTCCTGCGCGTGGAACGCGAGGAGATATTCGCGTTGGACTTCCCCGACCGGCGCCTCGAACAGACGATCGAGCCGGCGCATTTGTTGCCGGTACACCGGCCGGTGGACGGTCCGATCGTGCTGGTGGTCGGGCCGACGCAACTGTCGTGGGTCCCCTTAATCCGCGAGTGGTACCCCAATGCGAAGGTGCGCGAGGTGCGCTGGCCGAACAACGGCCGCCTGTTGTTTCCGGTGATCGAGATTCCCGCGGAGGACGTGCGGGCGCGCACCGGCCTGACGGCGACGGCGGCGGACGCCGGCGGGGCGGCGGTCAAGGGGGTGGTTGCGGATCCGTTCGGTGCGGCGGCCCCGCTGCGGCCGCGGGACGGAGTGTTGCGATGGGGCGGGCGGATCTACTGGCCGAGCGACCGGCCGGTGACTGTGAGGGTGCGTTCGGCGGAGCCGCTGACGATGCGGATCGGCGCCGGCGCGCCGATCCGGGTCGCTGAAGGCTCGGAGGCTGCCGCGCAGCTCACTCTGGCCCGCGGCTGGCAACTGATCGTCATCGAGGAGCGCCTGACCGGGGTGCGGGACCTGACCGTGACACTCGATGACGGGCAGACGCCGCCACGCCGGGTAACGCGCTGGGAGTTACGGCCGGACGAAGGCATCGAGGGCCTGCGGGCAAAGTTCACTCGCGACGGGGAAACGCTGCTCCGGACGATCGAGCCGCAGATCAACCTCCACGCCGACGAGGGCTGCTGGAACGATTTGCGTGTACTGTCCGTGGTGAAGCCGTTTGCGGCGACCCTGGATGGCGCTCTGCGCATCGCGCGGCGCGGCGAGTACGAGCTCGAAATGTACAGTACGGAGCCGTACGAAGTGCGGCTGGACGGCGAGCCGCTGTGTGCTTCCGAGACCGCGCGCGGCGAGGACCCGGCGATCTGCAAGGTGAAACGTTCGCTCGCCGAGGGCGACCATCCGTTGGAGTTGCGCTGGACGGTGCCGAAGTCGCAGACCTCGGCACGCCGCGTGTTGCAGATGTACTGGACCCCCCCCGACGGCACGCGCGAGTTGGTGCCGCCCTCCGCGTTCGTACCGAAGAGTTGAGGCGCCACGGGGAGGGCGAGGCTCCAGCCGAGCCGCGGTGACGGTGTGATGGGGTTGGAGGGGATGAAGAAAGACGGCTCGCCCTCCCGTGGTGGTTCGTAGTTCCGGAGACGAAGGGCGACGCGGTTTACACGCGGTTGGTTGACTTACCGCAGCGCGAACGCTGCCACCTCGCGGTCGTGGAAGGCGGGTGGGCCGTACGCCTGTTGCAGCGCGGCGAGGTGTTCCGGGCGGTCGGCGTGCATGGTGACCACGTACACCGGGCGCTTCATGTCCCGCAGGTACGCGTGCTGTGCGGCGTCCAGTGGGGTGCCGTCGACGAGCCGCACGGCCAGGTCGTGCCGGAGCCCGGCGTCGGGGTTCGGTTCGATCAGGTAACTGGTGCGATACGTCGTGAACATCTCCCGTCCGGCCAGCACCGGGAACTCCGGCATATTGCCCGCCGCGGTGACGAAGGGCAGCCGCGGATCGAGGACGAAAACCGCGTCGCCGGGAGTCATCGCGCGCGCCCAACCATAGAGACGGGCCAGAGGCGCGTCGGCGGGTACCCGCTCGAGGCGCGTGCCGCTGAACCTCACGGGGACCGAGGGACGATCGAGATACGCGAACATGATTATCCCCGGGGTCGGCAGGAGCACGAACACGGCGGCTACCCAGCTTAGAACGACCCGGCGAGGCGACCAGTCGGGCGCGGGGACCAGACACGCCGCCGCGGGTATCGCCAGCAGAATTACGGCGGCGTGGTAGAAGTTGCACTCGTTGGCGGTCGGCAGCACGAACACCATGCTCGCCAGCATCAGGGTTAGGCCGGCCGCCAGCAGGGCGAACAGGAATTCGCGTCGCGGAGCCGGTGTTCGCGCCGTACCGGCTGCTGCCAGGACGACGAGTAGGGTGCCGCTGGCGATGACTCCGGTGATCGTTGTCCACGATGGATCGATGCGGATCCCGCCGGTGCCGCGGCCGAAGAGGTTCGCGTAGGCAGGCAGGGCCAGTATCGGCCCCAACAGTAACGCGGCAATGCCCGCTAGAAGCCGTGACCGCGAAAGTGCGGGTGGGCGACACAGCCGATGCGCGGCCACCAGCCCTGCGCTGACGCACGCGGCGGCCGGGATGCCGACGAGGACGGAGAAGCCCGAGCACAGCGCGCTGCTCAGGACCAGCGCCACTAAAGAACCCACCCGGCCGCGTTCGAGCCAGACGAATAACCAGAACGCCACGGCGAGCAGCAGACTGAGGGCAAGAGGGCGGGAGGTGACGTTGTAGAAGAAAGCCAGCAACGGACCGTAGAGCGCGAACGGATCGTTGAACCGCGCCATCGACAGGACCGGATGGGCAATACCCCAGAGATGGTTCGGGTCGTCGGCGAGACTGCCGGTGCCACGGACGGCGACCTTAAGGAGGAAGAACACGAACCCGAGGGCGTTGGCCCCGGCGAGCGCGAACAGACCGATTGCCAACCCGGGTGCCAGCTTCCCGTATAGGCGTTTGCCGAGGGCCACGGCACTAAGCCAGAGGACGGCGACACTGCCGAGAATCATGGCTTCGATGGCCACCAGCGGGTGTACGCCGGCGCCGTGTGCGAGCCGTGCCGCGACGTAGTGAAATAGCCAGTAGTACGGGACGGTTTCGTTAGCGAAGAATGGATTGGCCGGAGGCGCAAATTCCCACGGCGGGGCAAACCGGTCGACGAGTGCCAGATGGAGAAAACCGTGCGCCGAGATCCAGGTGCGCAGGCTGGTACGGTGCGCGTAAACGATCGGCGCCGCGGTCAGGATGGACGCGACCGCTGCCAGGGCGAGGGTTCGCAGTCGTTGCGGGCGGTCGTCCAAGCTCAGTACCCCAGACTGCGCAACCGCTCTTGCTGCGCCGGGCTGAGCGGTGCGCCCCCGCGCTCCTCGGAGCCGCTGTCTTTCGCCGGTACGTACGGCGGCTGCGCCGCCCGCCACTCCTGCAGGGCAATTCGCAGTGCCGCGGCCACGTCGGGATGCGCGGCGATGACGTTCGCCCCCTCGTCGGGGTCGCGGCGCAGATCGTAAAGCGCCTCGCTGCCGTCGGACGACGCCACGAGCTTGAAATCCCGGCTGCGCGCCGCGCGCAGGGTGTGCGTGAAGGTTCCGATATCGCGGCGGAATCCGGCGATCGCCGCCATCCGCTCGAGATGCCCGTAGTAGGGCACCGACTCGATGAACGTCGTGTCGCGAGGGACGAACCGGGCCGGGACCAGGGTGCGCCCGGGAAGGTTGCGGACCGGCAACGGCCGACCGAGCACGTCGAAAACCGTCGGTACGACATCGATCGTCTGGCACTGACCCGGCAGGCGCGTCCCCGCCGGGAAGGCCCGCGGGTAGCGGATGATCAAGGGTACGCGCGCCAGGTAGTCGTTGACGGCGAAGACGTGATCCCAGCGGCCGGCTTCGCCGAGGTTCTCGCCGTGGTCTGCAGTGACGATGAGTAGCGTGTCCGACGGCGGCGATGCGGCCGACAACGCCGCGAGCAGCGCGCCGAGCTGTTCGTCCTGGTAGGCGACCTCCGCGGCGTACATGGCGCGCACTGCCGCCGGCGTCGCGGGATTGCCCGCATAACCTGCCAGCCAGTTGATACCGTAGAAGCCCGCCGACAGCCGCGTCGTGCCGAGATAGGACTGCGAGGGCGGCAGGAGGGCGCGGCGTTGCACCGCCGGCGGAAGGTAACGCCAGTGCGGCTCCATCAGGTTGACGAACAGGAAGAACGGCCGTTGCGGGTCACGCCCGGTCGCCAACCAGTGGCGCAGCGCTTCGACCGCACGGCCCGCACCCTTGTCGACCCAGCTCGTGGGCAAGCCCAACGCCTGCGCGACCAGGTGCAGCCTGGTGGCTTCGTTGTCGCGCAGGAAGTAGTAGCTTTCGAGCCCTTGCTGAAGGTTGGCGTCCTCGATGTAGCGGTTCGCGACCAGGCCGACGCTCTGGTAGCCCTCGGCTTGCAGCATCTCGGCCAGCGTCGCGAAGCGGGTGTCGAGCCAGCGATGGTGGTCGCAGTTCGCCCCGGTGCTCATCGGGTAGAGACCGGTGAACAGCGACGCGTGCGTCGGGACCGTCCAATCGGCTGTACCGATGGCTTGCTCGAAGACGACGCCCTCGGCCGCGATACGGTCAAGATTCGGAGTGAGCTGGCGCGTGTCCCCGTATGCCCCGATGTGATCCGCTCGCGTCGTGTCGAGGACGACGAGCGCGACGTTGGGCAGGCCGGTGCCGGCCGCCGTCCCGACACCCCTTTTGGCGCTCTCGCTTCGCGGTGCGGCGATGGTGAGTATGGCCAGAAGAAGAGCCGCCGCGGCTACGGTCGTCAGGGCAACGGCGGCGACGCCGGTTACGTGTCCCAGGGCCCGACGGCGTGCGAGTCCGACGGCGAGCAGCCACGCGATCGGAACGAGAACGAGTGCGGTGGTCGGCGCCAGGCCGAGAATCGCCACGCCCTGAGTGGCGACGGCAACGACGGCGCCGACGAACGCCGGTGCCGGCCAGCGCGGCCGCCACCACCAGACCAGTGCCGCCAACCCGCCGGCCAGCGGTAGCGACAGCAATGCGCCGACGACGAGCCAGACGATCAGGCCGCCGAGCGCCATGCCGATCCGGGGCTCGGCTAGAGAGTAGGCGAAATCCAGGGCGCCGAACGCGCCCGCCGCGGCCGTGACCACCAGCGCGGTCGCCACGAAGGCGAAGGACGCGCTCACCGAAGACGTGGCAATATCATTCCGATTCGGCGTCACCATCGGCCGTCAATCCTCGACGACGTGAGACTCGAATTCGACGCGGTAGGTGCGCCACCGGTCCCGGTCGAAGTGGCCGTCGGACCGCATGCAGTCGACGGCCCCGTAAGCCATGGCGATGGTGTGGTGCGTGTTGTCGTGCGCGAACAGGCCCTGACGACCGAAGGTGAGAACGCCGGGTAGTTCGCGCATCCAGGTGTCGAGACACTCGAAATGCGGCTCGTAGCCGTTCAGGTAAATCGGATAGGCTTGCGGGAGCCGGCGGGTGACGACCCCGATAACGGGGGCCACGATCGGAATGCCGCAACGCGCCAGCGACTGCGCAATGGTTTCGGCCAGCTCCGCGTCGGTCGCCTGCCATGTGGTGTCGTCGATCGAACAGGGGATCTCGGCGCACAGCACGGTGCGGTCGGTCGGCTCGGCGCGGGCACTGTAGTTCTTCGGTTCCGACAAACGCGTCAGAGCCAGATCCGCCCCGGGGAAGTAGTGTGCGTCGTACGGGGTGAACTGGCGTTGCCCCAGCACGACATACACCAGCACCATGGCACGGTACGTCATTCGCGCGGCGGCATCGAGCACCGGCGGGGGCGCTGCCGGTTTCAGCAGTCTTGCCAGCACGGTGATCGGAATGGTCGACCAGAGATGATCGCAGGCGATCGTTTCGACACCGCCATCGACTTCCACCTCCAGCCGATGCGGTGCGCCGACCTGGACGGCGCGCACCCGGGCGCGCAGGCGCACTTCGGCACCGGCTTTCCGTGCCGCTTCGCCAAGCGCCCGACTGATCTGCCCGAACCCTTGTCGCGGGTAAAAGAATCGTCCCGCCCCCGCGGGCTTCAGGCCCGGCACCGCACCGGCCACCTTGCGCAGCATCTTGCCGATGGACCCTGCCGATACCCGCCGTCGGGCCTGGATGGCGCTGAGCATCTCCGGACGCACACCCCAGATCTTGTACGCGTACGGGAAATAGAAATCGCGACAGATGGTCCGGCCGAGACCGCTCTCGAGGACGCTCGCGAAGGTGTCGTTTTCGCGCCCCGGGTGACGCGGCGCCAGTTTGCGGAGCGCGTCTAAGAATACGCCGGCGGCGAACGCCGGCGGCAGATGCACGGCGTCGGCCGGGCGGATCGGAAAGCCAATCCATTGTCCGTGCAGTCGGATGCGACCGTTGCGTGGCCGCTCGAGCAAATCGTCGCGCAGCAGCTCGCGCAGATCGCCCAGGATGGCGGGAGCGCACGCGGGGTGCAGCCGGTGGCTGCCGAAGTCAACCGGAATGCCGTCGATTTCGAAGCTCCCCGCGTTGCCGCCGACCTCGTCGCGTTGTTCGAGCACTACGGCGGTTCCTCGCCGCCGCGCGTGCAGTTGCCACGCGGCTGCCAGGCCGGCCGGACCACCCCCGAGGATGACCACACGGTTTGCGCTCATCGGAGATGTCGGCTCAGACCACGAACGGCAGGAAGCGACGGGTACGCGCGCAGTAGGCCGCGTAGCCGGGCAACGCTTGGGCCAGCATGGTTTCTTCGCGAATCGCCCGCCAGGCGACGTACGGAATCGTCAGCAGAACGCCGAGTACGAACCACGAATTGACACTCAACTGGAAGCCGAACAGCAGCAGCAGGTCGCCGCCATAAATGGGATGACGCACGTAACGGTAAATCCCCGAGTCGACCACGGCCTGGCGCCGCAGCACCTGTGCAGTCTCGATGTCCGACCAGTTGTCGCCCAACTGCACCCGACCGAGCACGGCAATCGCGAGGCCGGCGGTGAAGAGCAGCGCGCCGGCGACCCGCATGGCGGTGGAGTTGGCGCTGATGGGTAGCACATCCGGGGTGAGGGTCTGTACGACCAGTCCGGCGAGTATCGCCAACTTGAGGCCTTTCAAGAGCGTCGCCATGGGCGACGGCGGTGTCTGCGGGGCCGATCCGCCGCTGCGCTGGCGGCGCTTGAGCAGCTCCCAGATCAGCTTGTGCGCGACGAGGCCGGCGAGGAGGTAGAGACGCAAAGGGTCCATGATCAACGTTCCGCCGGCTGCCGGCCGGAGCCGGACTCGTGCAGCTCACGCGGGCGTACGCCGAAAGCCGCGTTGGGGCTAAGACGACCGAGCCGCATGGCCATGGCATCGCCGAGCATGCCGATCAAGAGCAATTGCAGGGCGCTGAGGAAAGCCAGCAGGGCGGAAGCGGAGATGTTCGGATCGCGCATCATGTCGAGGGTCATTTTGCCGGTTCCGTAAACGAGACACCCGACCACCAGCGGCAGGAATACGCGCAGCGGGCGGAAGAGCATTGCCGTCCGCATGATCAGAATGGCGAAGTTGCCGGCGTCCCACGGCACGATCTTCGACCTGCCCCGGCGGGTCCGGTAGTCGATGGGCAGGTAGCTCACCGCGTATTTGTCGCAGTGCATCGCCAGGGTGATCGTCGTCGTCCAACTGAACTGGTCGGGCAGGATCGGGTAGTACTGCATGACAATGTCGCGGCGGAAGACCCGCAGCCCGCTGTTGAGATCGGGGATGGTGGCGTTGGCAACGTAGTTGGCGAGGTGGGTGAGCGCCCATTTGGCTGGGCGGCGCACGAACGGGATACGGACCTCCGTTCCGATGCGGGCGCCGACCACCATGTCGGCGTGATCGAGTTCGGCGATCATCGCGGGCAGCGCAGTCGCCGGATAGGTGCCGTCGGCGTCTATGATCGCAACGACGTCGTGGGCGGCCGCGGCGATGCCGGTTTTCAGTGCCGCCCCGTACCCGCGATTGCTGCGGTGCTGGATGACCCGTGCGCCGGCGGCGAGCGCGGCCGGCGCCGTGCGATCGGTCGACCCGTCGTCGACCACCACGATCTCCGGTGCAAGGCCGGCGTCGGCAAGGCGCTGGCGGATTTCGGCGATGACCGCGCCGACCGCGCCTTCCTCGTTGTAGGCCGGGATGACGACGCTTACCGTCGCGGCGGTTGTGGGTTTCTGCATGGTTTTCCCGGTCGCTTTCTCGGCTCACTCAAGGGGGCGGTGCCGTGACGTCGCCTCCGGTCTCCGGCGCGGCCCTCGTGCGCTCGCGGCAAACATACACCTCACCCGCTCCCAACGTGCCCGGAAACACCTTTACCACGTCGAAGCGCCGCTCCACCTCCGCCCAGACGTCCGGGCGGTACGCCTTCAGTTCCACGGGAATCGTATACACCAACCACACCCGCGGGTGCGCGGCAGCGATGGCGGCGAGTTCCGCGCCGCTGTCGGCGACCTGCCATTCCGGGGCGAATAGCCGCCGGTAGGCAACCCCGGCCAGTCCGACGCCGACCACGGCGTCGCCGGGCCGGCGCTGCGCCTCGATCCAGTCGCGCGCTCCGGTGAAGTCCTGCTTGGGTAGGGCGTACGCTCGCGGCAGAGACAGGGCCGAGGCCGCGATCATCAGACCGGCAAGGGTAATGCCCGCCGTCTTGCCGAGCCGCGGATTGCGCCTGAGGCCCGGGATTCCGGCGAACACCAGGGGCGGCGCCACCAGTGCGCCATGCACGGCGATGAGCAGTGCGAAGCCCATGGCGAAGAAGAAGAAACGGGGCCACAGATTGTGGCCGAGGAGCAGCATGGTTGCGCCGCCGAGCAACGGCGGCAGGACAAGGCCGACCGCTCCGGCGGTGTCGCGCCGGGCCGCATCCAACCAGCCCGCCGCTCCCACCGCCGCGCCGGCAACGAGTACGGCGACGGCCCCGAAGCCGACGTGCAGGCTGCGTACGCTCTCGCTCAGGACCCACAGCGGGTTCGTCCATTCCGATTCGAGCGAGACCTCGTGGAGTCCGGTGCGCAAGAACTCCGGCAACGACAGCGCGTACAACTGGAGGGTCACCGTGGCCCCGAGGAGCCACGCCGCCGGCAGCCGGCCGCCGGTCGCGCCTCGGCGCCCGCGGCCGACATCGAACGCCCAGACGGCGGCGTGCGCCATCGGTACGAACACCATCGTTAGATGAGTCCACATACCCAGGGCCAGGGTCAACGCATAGCCGATGGCCCACCGCCATTGCGCCTCGTCGCGCGCCCGCAGCCACAGGTACGTGGCCAGCGTAGCGAAGAACAACAGCCCCATGTAACCGCGCGCGTTCTGCGAGAACCAGACGTGGTGGTAGGAGACGGTAAGCAGCGCGCACGCCAGCAGCGCCTCGCGGTCATTGAAGAGGCGGCGGCCGAGGAAGAACAACGCCCACACCGAGGCGACCCCGAACAGCACCGAGGGGAGTCGAGCGGCCCAGAACGACTCGCCGAAGACGGATACCGCCACGCGTGCGAGAACCGAGTACAGCATGTGCTGGTTCTGATTCGGAAAGCTGGTAACGATCCGGCCCATCGGTGCGCGCACGTAGTCGGCGTAGGTCAGCACTTCGTCGAACCACAGGCACGACCCCGACGCCCACAGACGCAGGGCCAGCGCGAGTACGCTCATCGCGATCAGCGCAATCCAGGTGCCGGTTGCCGGGCGCCGGGTGTCGGGTGTTGGGGGGCAGGGTTGCGTCGCGACCGGCCCGCGGCGCGTGGCCAGCCCCCATGCGGTCAGAACGATGCCGTGGAACAGCAGCAGGGCGCGGAACAATGCCGGTCCCCAGCTCAACGCGCCGGTGTCGGTGCCGCGCAGAGCTTGTTCGTAAGCGCTCCCTGGAATCCCCACGGCCGCAACGACGAGAACGGTGCCGGCAATGCCCGACATCGTCGACCGAAACCGGCTTCGTTGTCGTTCCCCGCTGCGCGGCCGTGCTCCTGCGCGCGCGGATTGCTCGGCCGCTGCGTTCCAGTCGGCGGTGCGCCACAGCCACCAGACGAAGGCCGCGTAGGCGATCAGTAACACCGCCGCCGGCCATTGGCCGTGGACGTAACCCATGCCCTGCAAAGTCGTCAGCCAGGGCAGGCGCACGCCCTCGTGAGAGACCGTGACGACGGCGTCGACGATGCCGCGGCCGCTCTCGACGTCACGTACCATCGCCAGGCACCACGACCAGTAAGCGGCCAGCACACTCGCGCCCACGGCGGCGATCCGCGGCAGACGCAGCACAACCCCCGCGGCGATAAGGAAGAGCAGCGGACTGACCGGCACTATATGCCGCACGCCGGAGTTGAACTGCATGCGCCCGTACTGGTTGGCGCTGCAGAAGAGCAGGAAGAGAAGACAGAAGACGCCGATGCACCAGCTCTCGCTCCGGCCGACGAGCCGCGCCGGAGTCCGCCAGGCCGGCGGGTAGAGGGCCAGTAGCAGGATCGGGGCCGAAATGAACAGCCCGTAGCGGGGGCTGAAGAGCGTCGACCACAGGAGGTCGAGGTGGGGTCGATCCATGCCGGCGTAGCCGTGGTGCGTGTACGTTGCGGCGGGCATGTAGTGCTGCGGCGGCAGCAGCGGATGGCCGAAGGCGACCCACTGGTAGGCGAGCAGGATGGCACCCGCCGCCGCAACGCCGACCCCGAAGGCGAGGAGCGGCGCCGGCCGCCGCGGCGCGCCTTCGGTCTGCATCCAGCGCGCCACGGCGTACCCGCCCATCGCTACCACCACGATCGCCCCGCTATAGTCGCACACCACCGCCCAGCCGCTGAGAAAACCGGCGAGGAGGAAACCCGCAACGGTCGCAGGCGCGACGGATGTCCACGGGCGCCACAGCGTCGCGAAGGCGAAGAGAGCGCAGTGGGCGACCAGGACGTTGTGATTTAGCTGCGCGGTTCGGTACAGCACCGGGGTGGCGATCGCATAGAGGAACGCCAGCGCGGCGGCGGCCCGGATCGACTCGATGCGTGCCGCGAGGAGCCAGAACATCACGACGACGCTCAGGGCCGACAACGGCGCCATCGCCAGTGCCTGCATGACGCCGGCGCCGAGGCCGAACTTGACGTCGAGCCCGCGCGCCCGCGCCTGTCGATAGAACTCCCGCGCCATCGGCCACGGACTGTCGTAGTGCGGGGTGCCGCCCGCGTCGGGTTGGGCGGCCCGCGCGGCCTGCACGCGGGCAACGATTCGGTCGACCAGCGGGCGCGCCGCGGCATACGGAATCGCGCCGACAATCGACGCGCCCGGGTTGTTGTTGATGAACGCCCCGCGTCCGGGAACCGCGAAGATATCGGGGTGGAGCCCGACGTACTCGGAGACATCGAAACTACCGCGGTCGCCGAGGGTCAACGCCGGATAGATCTCGCGCACCGTGTTGGTGGCGAAGTGCAGGACGAACAATGCCCAACTCGCAACGAACAGGCGCCAAGCAATACCGCGGCGGGCGCCGTCTCCAGGGCGGGAGCCTGCCGCGGTGGCCGCGCGATCGCTGGCGAACGAGTTCATTGGGTCGGCACTGTATCGACTCGGAGTAGCCACGATCCGTTCGCTCCCGCGCGTGCCTGCCGCCGGCATGATCAGGATCGTCCGCAGCGGCACATCAACGGCGCTGCCCAGTTGCGTTGCGGTCGATCCACGCCTCTTCGGCGGCGAGCCGTCTGGGAGCCAGCCAGTAATACGCCATGCGCGGGATCTGCTCGAGACGGAACCGCACATCATCCACGCGGTCGTCCAGCCACAGTCGCGCCCGCGCTACGCCACTGCCGGTTGTCCCGGCCGGTCGGTAGCCGCATTCGACAAGCAACGGACCCGCAACGCCTTCGACGGCCGCCGTCTGCTCCTCAGTGAGATGCTGGCGCCAAAGTTCGATTCGCTCCGTGGTAACCGATTCCCGAGCGCGATCGAACCACCATGGCGCTGCGGTGGACGGGTCCGACCGCACGCTCAACATCGCCGGATCGAATGCCTCGCCGATGAACGCGCAGATACGTTCCAGGGTCGCGGGCGGGTTCTGCACGAGGTCCTCGTAGCGGACCTGAAGGTAATTGGGCAGCTTCGCGCAGGTACGGGCGGCGCGCACGCAGTCGTGCCACGCGCGTGCGTTGGCCGTAACGCTGCGGCGTCCCCACGGCATCTGCAACAGCGAGGCGACGACATCGCGCGGGTCGCGCACCAGGTGAATGAGGGCGCAGTCGGGGTACCAGACGCAGAGGGTGGGGGCGAATGCGGTGTGCTGAGGCGTCTTCTCGCCCCAACGCGGTTTGCCGTGGGTGGCAGCGAACGCTGCGAGCAGGGTGCAGAAGAACTCGCGATAGGTGTCGCCCTTCTTGTTCAGCGCGGCGGCGAGCACGCCGCGATCCATTGGCAGGCGTGCGATGCGCCGCAGCGCAAGATAGCGTTCGGTGAGTAAGCGGCGGCGCGATTCGTCGGCGAGATCGCCGAAAGCACGTCGCCGCCGGTATACGTAGTACTCGAAGTAGGTTTCGTCGCAGAGAGCGATCGCCGGGTGGCGATTGAGCATGTTGCGCAACAGGGTCGTGCCGCTGCGCGGCGCCCCGACTATGAAGATCGGTCCGTTCATCGGCGGGAGTTCGAGTGCCGTTGCGCCGCGAGGCGCTTCCACGAAGGCGCGACTAGAACTGCCGCGGCGACCGAGAGAGCCGGTAAGTGCCGGTGGAGTCGACGCCAGGTGAGCGCCGCGCCGGCGACCTCCGATACCAGCAGCGCCACCGCGGTTCCCGGCGCCCCCGCCAGAAAGGCCAATGGCGGCGTGAGTAGCACTTGCAGTCCCAGACCCGCGATCGAGCACCACAGCTCTTCGCGTTGATGGCCAAGCGCCATCAGCGCGCTGCGGGCGTGGCGCCGAAAGGCGATGACCGGAACCGTCCAGACGAGGATCGCCAGGGACCCGCCGGCGCCGTGGCCGACGTATGCGGGGCCGAACACGACGGTTACGATGCCGGCCGCGAGAGCGGTGACGACACCGGCCAGTGCTACCGACGGCCACAGGGCGACTGGCACCGAGGCGCGCAAGAGGGCGGTGAGCCGCTCGACCGACTGGAAGGCGGCGCGGCTGATCGTGGGAAAAAGCGCCGTGAAATACACCCCGAGCAGCGTCTGTAACACCATGACGATGCGATGCCCGGTGCCGAAGGCGCCGGCAGCAGCGGCTCCCCCTGTCGTGGCCAGCAGGACGGTCGGCAGGTACATCCGCAGCACCCAGATCGATTGGGACATGGTCACCGGGATGCTTTCTCGGAGCAGCGCCGGGGGCGGCGCCGTGGCCCCGGTTGCGCCGCCGAACCGCCGCAGAACGAGCGCCACGGCGGCCGCTGCCGCAGCCAGTATACCGCCCATCTCGGCGAGCGGGAGGCGCGTCACCCGGTCGGGACTCGTGACGAGCGCAAGGGTCAGGATGGCGAACACGGCATAGCGCAGCGTCTGCACCGCAGCCGCCGGTCCCATGCGGCTCGAGCCCTGCAATACCCACGTCCAGATGAACGGGATCGGCAGTAGAGTGAGCGCGTAGCCCCGCAGCAGTTCGGCGACCGGCGACGGCAGGCTGAGGACCAGCGTCGCCAGCCCCGCGAGCGCGCAGAGCGCTACGGCCACCGGCAACTGAATCGAGACGACCTGACGGATCAGCGCGCCGAGATGCGAGTTCCCGCCGGCCACTTCCCGGGCGCCGAGTACGCTGAGCCCCTGATCGACGGCGACGTTCAGGAAGAGAACGACGGCGAGAACCGCTTCGACGAGACCGTACGTGGCCGGCGCCAGCGTACGTGCCAGGTGAGCGAAAGCTATGAACGTCAGGGCCCGCGCCAGGATCTCGCCGCCGGTCAGCACCCCGAGGTGCCACAGCAGCCGCCGGCCGCCTTCACGAACGGCGGCGCGATCGTCGTCGGTGGCAGCGGACTCAGGCAAGCGCGTCGCGATCGGTGGCCCTGGCTAGGGCGGGCTTCTGGGGGCTTGCGCCGGCGCGCTCGCTCGGGGCAAGCGGGGCAGGACGCTGCCAGACTCGGCCGCCGAGCATTGCCCGCGCGAGTTGCAGCGGCTGATACGTGATGCTCGGCCACAGGAAGATCTCGTTCGTGCAGTAACACGCCCGCGCCGCAATCGACGCGCGCAACCGCTGTGCTGCCTCGGAACGCCAGATCTCCGAGAACGACTGCCGGCGCAAATTGCCGAGCGGGGCGTGCGTCTCGCAGACGCTGACGTCGCCGTTGGAGTAGACCACCGCGCTCAACACGCCGGCGCGACACGGTACCACTTGCCGTCGCTCACGGGCCGTCTTGATCTTCGCCCATTGCAGCATCGGCTCGACCATCGACCCATACCGTCCCTGCTCGCGCGGTGCCCACAGACGGCGGACGTATTCGTAGAGCGCGCCGTACCGATCGAGTTGCGGCCCCTGCAAAGACGGATTCTTCCGATCCCCGCGGATGATCGCCAGGTTGTGGTGCGACATCTGCGGGCAGCGGTCGTAGAGGAAGGTCGTCAGGTTGCGAATCTCCTCCATGTTTTCGGCCGTCGCTGTGGAAATGGCGTGGATCTGCAGGCGCCCGTCTTCGCGCTGCAGTTCCGCCAGAGCATCGTAGGTGTCCATCGCCTTGCCGAAGGAGTTCTTCGTGGCGCGGAAACGGTCGTGAAACTCCGGCATGCCATCGAGAGACAGCTCGATGCCAAGCAACCGCAGCCCCGGCTCCTGCAAGACCTCGCGTAGCTGCGGGATTGTGCGATCCCGGAAGTAACCGTTGGTTGGGACGTAGATCTCTTCGACCCCGTTATGTCGAATGAATTGACGGCAGATGGCGCCGAACTCCTTGCGCAAGAACGGCTCGCCACCCGACAGGTTCAGGTTCTCGATCTTGCCGAGCTGGCGCGAGAGGTCGACGATCTCCGCGAAGCCGAGGTCGTCCGGACGATTGAGGTTCTGCCAGTAGAAGCAGTGCTCGCACTTCATGTTGCAGATCGAGTTGATGAACAGGATCAGGAAGGGCGGGCTCGGCACGTCCGGTATGGCGAGGTTCTGCCACTGCAGTCGGACGTGTTTCCTGATGCGCTCGACGGGCGGCTGCATAACCGGCGTCACTCCTCCGGGCTTGAGAGCGTCATGCTAGCCGGCTGTGGCGGGGATGGGAAGCTGGATGTGGGGGGCTGGAGGTTGGAGCAGGTCTACCCGCAGCCGATACCTGCCGCCGCCCGGAGTGCTCGGGCCCAGCGCCTTGCTGTCAGGTATCCGTCCAGCCGGCCCCTTACCAGACCTTCGAGCGTTACGAGGGTACGGACGTAGTACATGTCCACCCTTGGCAGCTCATGGACGGGCTCGTTGCCGGCGCGGCGCAGGACCGTGGTGCACGCGGAGCGGAACGTGCGGCGGGCCGCCGCCACCGCCACCGCGGAGCGAAATCCGAACGGGTACGCGAAGCTGTCCACATGTGCGCCGACGGCGGCCTCCAGATCGGCTTTACAGCCGGCGACCTCGGCCTCCAGATCGTCGCCGGCGAGTCGTCGCAGATCGGCGTGCGTGCGCGTGTGAGCGCCGACTTCCATGCCGGCGGCGATCAGCTCGCGGGCTTGTGCGACCGACATGATCGGTGCGCTCGGCAGGCGCGGTGGCGGTGGCGCCCAGTCGTTGGCGCCGCCGAGGTGGTGGCTGACGAGAAACACCGTGGCCGTGAAGCCATGACGGGCAAGGACCGGCAAGGCGTGGGCCATCACGTTGGCGTAACCGTCGTCGAAGGTGATCGCTGCAGCCCCGGGCGGCCAGGCGCCATGCCGCTCGCGGTGTTCGACGGCGGCGCGCAAGGTCATGCCCCGTATGCCCGCTTCCGCCAGCCACCGCATTTGCGCCGCGAACGTGTCCGGTGCGACCGACACCACCGAGCCGCTCGTGTCGAGCGAGTGGTACATCAGGATGGGAAGGCGCGCGGCCGTCGCGATGGCGCTCATGCTCGTTTCGCCGGCAGCTCTTCCGGTGCGGGCCGGAGATAGCCGAGGAACTCGCCTGCCGCCCAGCCCGTCAGCAGGCAGCAGGCAAGCGGAATGACCCGAGCCATCAGGGTGGCGCCGTGCCCCTGCCGGCGCATGTGGCGTGCGGCGCGGGCCGCGAGCAGAACCGGCAGCACGACGCTGCCGGCCGCGTAAACGGCGCGACGCCGGGCCGGCGACGCCGCGGCTCTGGTTTCCGCGAAGACGCGGCCCCACTCGATGCGCTCGCGGTACGCCGCCGCGAGCGAGCACGGAGGGCGGTGCTGGAAGACCACCGGGCGGGGATCGAGGAAGAGGCGCTCGCCGCCGGCTCGCAGAGCCCAGTGCACCGTGGTTTCGTGGTACGCCCGTTCCCATAGCGCCCTGGTAGCCTCCAGGGCGCGGCGCTTATAGGAGACGTTCACGTCGGAAACGTAGGCCGCCGGACCCGGCGCAAAGGGCCGCCCGTAGCGGCCGAAATCGCAGTAATATAGCGCCCAGTTGAGCGGCCGGTCTTCGCCGTTTTCGATGGCGCCGCCGATGGCGGCGTAGGGCTGCGCGTGCGCGGCGAGGATCTGCGCACACCAGTCGCGGGCCGGCACGGCATGGTCTTCCGTCATGGCGACGATTTCGCCCCTTGCCGCACCGAGGCCGACGGCGCGCCGGCGATCGTACAGTCGGTGCGCGTGGGCCGCGAGGCGCGAGTCGGCGGCGAGGCCGAGATCGGTGACCGCAACGAAACTCACGCCGGGGAAGATCGCGCCGAGAGCGGCCACGTCGCTGCAGAACCGGTCGTAAGGCACGATGACCTCCGCCGCCGTGGCGTCGATTTGACCGACGAGCGCGCTCAGGCAGCGCTTCAGGCAGGCGACGCCGCCGACCACGGCGACGACGATAGACAGAGTCGGGGCGGGCTCCTTCACGCGAAATACACCCGGCGTCCGGCGATCCGCTGGTCGTCACCACGGCCGTCGGGGGCCACCGCTGGCCGACCTGCGCGCCGGTTGGCGAGCAGCGCGCGCACGACGCCGACGTAGTGATCGAGAAACGCGTCTTCGGCGAACTCCGCTTCGTAGGCGATCCGACCCTCACGGCCGAGCCGTTGGCGCAGTGCCGGGTCGCTGCGTAGCTGGTCGAGGGCGTCGCGAAGTTCGTCCGCGGTGCGGTAGAGCAATCCGCCGCCGTGGGCACGCACCAGCTCTTCGAGCGAACTCTGCGCGAAGACGACGACCGGGGTGCCCGCCGAGTAGGACTCGGCGACGATCAAACCGAAGGTTTCGTAACACAGGGAGGGTACGAGCGTCGCGAGCGCGTTGCGGTACAGGGTCTGCAGGCGGGCGTGGTCGACGCGGCCGAGAAAGACGATGTTACTTGCTCCGGCGGCGAGCCGGCGCAATGCGGGCTCGTAACCGCCATTGCCGGCAACGACGAGATCCACCGCGGGCATTTCCCGCAGGACGGGAATCAGTGCCTGCACGCCCTTGATCTTCTCGAGCCGGCCGGTGAACAGGAAATAGGGCCGCCCGCCGTTCGGGGCCGGCGGCGTGTCGTCGGCGTCGCCGGGTTCGGGGTGAAACAGGGGGAGCTGGATCATGGCGCCGCGCAACCCGCGCGCCTGATGCATGCGGATCGTGAATACACTCGGGCCCACGAAGGCATCGATCTGTCGGGTCGCGCGATCCATCAAGCCTGTGTACCGCCACGCCTGCGGCGGCCGCCGCCCGGCGAGCTGACAGCGGAAGCACTCCGGCGTGACGCACACCTCACGGTCGAACTTCCAGAGTACGTGCATCGGACAGACGAGCCAGTGCTCGATCAGTGTGCAAAGCTTCAGACCGCGGCCGTAATTGAAGACGTGGGGACCGCCCAGCAGTGACACGTTGTTGTAGTGAACGACGTCGTAATCCGCGCTGTCCAGCAGCCGTCTGAGAGCACGCGCCTGGAAAGCGGGTCGGCCGGACTGCTGCACCGCAAGCAGGCCGAGTGCGCCGAGCGGTGTCCACACCGGCCGTACGGTGACGCTCGGGTGATCGCGATAGCGATCGGTAACCCGCCGGCCGGCGAGCATCTCGTATGCCGACGGACTGTGGAGCACGGTAACCGAGTGCCCGCGCCGCGCGAGTCCGTTCGCGAGCCGGTGCGCGTAAATGCCGTCCCCGCCGAAGTTGTAGGGCGGGTAGAAGGTGGAGACCAGGCAGATGCGGAGTGGGGAGTCGGGCATTGGAGGGAGCGAGGAGCGAGAAGCGGGGAGCGAGAAGAGAGAAGCGAGAAGCGGGGAGCGAGGAGCGAGAAGCGGGGAGCGAGAAGCGAGGAGTGAATGGTGAGTGATGGGTGGCGGAGGTCAGTTGACGGCGATCTTCTTCCTTTCGCGCAGCCAGACTACCAGATTGTAGACCTCGCCGACGATCCAGCCGGCGATGCCGCCGGCGACGGCGCCCCAGAAGAGGCCGATGAACGCGCCGCCCCAGGTGACCGAGTAGCCGTAAAAGTACCAGGACAGCAGGCCGAGATGTTCGCCGATACGCGCTCCCCCCTTGATCACCAGCCACAGCGTCGCGACGAACAGGCCGCCGCCGCCGAGAACCGCGCAGACCATGGCCATGACCCCGGCGTGAATCCGCGCCACGGCACGGCTCACTTCCAGGCGCCGGTCGATTTCCGTGGTCATGCAGCTCCCTCCTCCTCGAGCGGAATGGCCCCGCTACACTTTGTCCAGCAAGTCGCGGCCCGCTTCCGCCTCGGCACGCCGCTTCAACAGGTAAGCGTAGGCGGACACTCCCCAGTTCCGCAGGTTTGCCACCACGAACCCCAACCCAAAGCCTCCGATCCAGGCCTGCGCGAAACCCCAGAACGCCCCGGGCCACGATACGCCGTAGCCGTACAGATAGTAGCCGAGCAGGTTCAGCGTCTTGCCGACCATGGCACCGCCCTGAACCAGCAGACCGGCGGTTGCCAGGAACAGGGCGAGACCCGCGCCGGTGCCGATCGCCGCACCGAGCGCGAGCGGATCGAGGCGAGCGAATGCCGCCTCGACCAGTTCGGCCGGCGTAAGGGGCGCCGGTTCGGTCGGCGCCGGTGCCACCGGCTTCGGAATCGCGCGGTCCGCCGCGGGAACTTCCTGCACCGCGCCCTCCTCGTGGTACTCGCGCTCGACGTTAACCGACCACACGTCATAGTTGGCGCCGGCGACGTTGCGCGCGGCGAACACTGCCGACAGCATCGAGTGATCCTGGTTGTTGTACCGGTGCTGGCCGTTGCGCCCGACGAGCTGGAGGTTGTCGATTCCCGCGAGATAATGGCGGATCGTGGCGAGGTGGGCCTGGTAGTCCTGGTCGTAGACCGGGTAGGCCTTCTCCATGCGCACGACGGTGCCGTCCTCGATCTCCCCGCGCTCGACCATACCGATCTTCGTGCAGTCGGCGATGCCGATCTCGATGAGCCGCTCCTGCGGCCACGTCCACTCCTCGTCTCGGTCCCAGAGAAAATACTCCAGACCGAGCGAGGTGCGCGAGGGTTCCGGCACCATGAACGGACTCCAGTTCTTGTAATTCTGGATGCGTCCGAGCTTCACGTCCGGCGAGTGTACGTAAATCCAGTTGTCGGGAAACACCTCCGCGCGCTTAACGATGAGCACCACGGTGAGGTAGTCCCGGTAGCGAAGCGCATTGGCGGCGCGGCGGACGTCTTCGGGTGGCGGCGGATCGAAGGCATTGACGAGTTCCCGGACCGGCATCGACGAGATGAAGTGCTCGCCGCCGAACTCGAGCCGGCGGCCGTCGGCGGTGCGGGCGTACACGGCCTCGACGCGGCCGTGGCGGTGACGGATGCGCTCGACGCGCACCTTCAAGACGGTCTCGCTCCCCCGCGCGGCGACCCGTTCGACGCAGCGTTCCCACATCTGGCCGGGGCCGAACCGGGGGTAGTGGAACTGCTCGATCAGGGTCGTGATGACTTCGCCGGACTTGCTGGTCTTGGCGCTGAATACCGCGTTCCGCAATGCCTCGGAGAGCGACAGGTTCTTGATGCGTTGCGCCGCCCAGTCGGCGGAGATCTCCGCGCACGGAACGCCCCAAACCTTTTCGGTGTAAGTCTTGAAGAAGATCTCGTAGAGACGGTACCCGAAGCGGTTCGACACCCACTGCTCGAACGAGCTTTCTTCGCGCGCCGGGAGCAGCCGTGCTTTGGCGTAGCTGAGCCCGACGAGAAAGGCCTCGACGGGACCGAGACCGGTCAGCGCGTTGAGCGGTTTGAGGGGATAGTCGAAGTAGTGGTTGTTGTAGTGGATGCGCGACATCCGCGGGCGCAGGAGAAACGTCTCGCCGAGGATCTCGGCCCACAGTTCGTTAATGAGCCGTACCTTGGAGAAAAAGCGGTGCCCGCCGATGTCGAAACGGTAGCCGCGATAGGTGACGGTCCGCGACAGTCCGCCGACCTGGTCGTCCGCCTCGATCACGGTGGCGCGGTAACCCAACTTACCGAGTTCGTACGCCGCGGTCAGGCCGGCCGGCCCGGCTCCGATAATTACCGTGTGCCCCATGTGCCGAATTCGGGTTCTGTCGCCGTTTTCTTTACCCGCGGACCGTGCGGCGGAAAGCGTCGAGGGCGATGCGCGCCGCCCGTTCCCACGAGAAGCCGGCCACGCGCGCCAGTCCGTCGGTGCGCAACCGCGCGCGCAGCGCGCCGTCTTCGAGAACTCTCCGGAGGGCGGCGGCAAGGGCACCGGGCAGGTCCGGGTCGCAGACCACTCCCGCGTTACCGACGACCTCGGGCAGGGCGCCGCGATTACTGACCACCACCGGCGTGCCGCAGGCCATGGCCTCTACCACGGGCAGTCCGAACCCTTCGAGCAGCGACGGCAGCACGAGTGCCGTGGCGGCGTTGTACAGGTGGGCCAACTCGGCGTCGGGAACGTAGCCGGTGAAGCGAACATCGTCGGCGACGCCGCGCGCCGCGGCGCGCCGTTTGACCTCGGCGTAAGCGGAATGGAAGACGTCGTCGCGGTAGTCGCCGACGAGGACCAGCGTCGGGTGTGGAGGTGCGGTTGCGGCGCGCACGTCGGCGAAGGCATCCACGAGGTTCACCAGATTCTTGTGCGGACTTATGCCGCCAACATAGAGGACAAACGCACGCCCGAGCAACTCGTATCGCCGCAGGATTTCCGGCGCCGGATCGAGTGGCTGAAACTCGGGCCCCGGTCCCTCCGGCACGACGACGATGCGTTCCGGCGGAATGCCGAAACGACCGGCAATAGCCATCCGGGAGGCTTCGGAGACCGTCATGACGAGGTCGGCCTGGTGGCGGGCCGCCCACAGCTTGGCGTGCCAGAACCAGGCCGCCCGCCGCGACGGGAATACGTGTTCCGGCAGCCGTTCGGCGATCACGTCGTGAATGACGACCGCAACCCGGCTGCGGCCGAAGACCGGCACGTACGTGTAAGCGGAAGGGAAGAAGACGAGATCGTGGCCGCCGGCGGACAGGGCGCGGCTGACGGCCAACATGTCGGCGACGCCGCGCCTTCCGCTTGCGGCTGCCGCCCGGGCGGCGGGTGTACCCGTCGTCACCGCCTGCACCCGCACGCCGCCGGGCAGCGGCGGCGCATCGGAGGGGTCGAAGTCGATCGCCAGCGTCCAGACGATGTCGGGCGCCTGTGAGACCAGCTCGCGGACGAGCTCGCGCGCAAAGCGACCGTAGCCGCGACGGTTCAGCCAGCAGGTACCGTCGATGGCGATGCGCATGGAGGGCGTGGGGGCTTGGGGGCTTGGGGGCTTGGGGGCTTGAGGTCTTGAGGTCTTGAGGGCTTGGGGGCTTGAGGTCTTGGGGGCTTGAGGGCCTGGGGGTGGGGATACGGGCGCTGTCCGAGACGTCGGACCAGGCAACGCGCTAATCCCGTGTCTTCTCCACCCACGGCCCGGGCACCAGCCACCGGCCGGTCAGGCGGGCCCAGGCGAGGACGGCGAAGGCGAGGGCGACCGAAATGCCGCAGTAGAGGAAGTAGAGCCAGTGCATGGGAATGGCTCCCAGGGCGAAGAGTGGGCCGCGTTTTCTGGCCAGGTAGCGGTAGCAGTCCCGGTTAAGGTACACGAGAGCGCTTGCGGCGGAGGCGGCGCCGAGCGCCGCGATCCCGGCCATGAATCCCGCGCCGGTGACGAGGGTGAAGCTCAGTGCGGCGAGCAGGGCGAGCAGGAGGCCGACCAGAGCGACGCTGGCGCGCTGGGTTCCGGTGACGTTGAGGTCGGCGGGCATGTGGCGGTTATGGCGCATCAGCAGGAACCACGGTACGCCACGGTCGCGGATGTCGGTGCGCACGAGGCCCGCGAGGGTCCAGCGCTTGAGATGCGTAGCCTGGATGGTGGGGTCGAGATCGATGTGCAGGCCTGCGGCGGCCATGCGGTTGCCGAGTTCGATGTCCTCGATGCAAGGCCGACGGTAGTTTTCGTCGAAGCCGCCGAAGCGCAGGAAGACGTCGCGGCGCACAGCGCCGCAGCCGGCCCAGAACGTCCAGGCGTCGCGGCGGCTCCGGTGGTGAACGTAATGGTGCATCAGATTCTTGAACTGCGAGACGAACCCGGGGTCGGCGGGTGTATCGTCGTAGGAGCCCATGACGGCGACGACCTCGGGGTTGGCGCGGAAGTGGGCGTCGAAACGGCCGAGGGTGTCGGGATGAACGCAGACGTCGGCGTCGACGAAGACGAGGAACTCGCCGGTGGCGACTTCGGCGCCCCGGTTACGGGCCCGGGCCGGTCCGCCGTTGCGGTCGAGGCGCAGGACGCGGACTCCGGCGCGTGCGGCGACCTCGGGGGTATCGTCGGTCGATGCGTCGTCGACGACGACGATCTCGTAGTCGCGGAACGTCGAGGAGGCGAGTGCCTTCAGAGCCCGCGCGAGGAAGGGCCCGTTGTTGTGGGCGGGCACGATGACGGAGAGTCGCATCACTGTTGCCGGTGCCGGTGCAAGTTCCGATCGACAACCTCGCGGGCGGCGTCGAGGTCGAGCCGACCGTCGAGGAAGGTGTTGATGCGTGTCAGCTCGTCCTCGGGGTGTGCGACGAGGGAGTTGTAGTCGACCCAGAGGGCGCGAAGATGGGGTTGAGCTTGCAGCCACGCCTCGAGGTGGCGCAGATGTCGACGGAACAGTTCGGCCATCGATGTATCGTCGCGGCTGGTCGATTCGCGGCGCCGCAGGAGCATCTGGCGCTGCGAGGCGAGGACTTCGTCCAGGTCGCGCCGCATGAAGATGACGCGGCAGGGGTATTCGCCGGGGACGAAGCGTAGCAGTGCCGAGACGAGTTTGACGGCCTTGCCGCGCGCGTCGTTCAGCCACGAGGCGTCGCGTTCGATGTTCTTGACCGGTTCGAACTCGTAGTAGCCTCTGGGGTTGTCGGCGTCCGCCATCCGCAGGTTGTCGGTGAGGACCGGGATCCCGCCGGCCGCGAGGATCTGCATCATCATGGACGTGCCGGACCGTGGCAGTCCGGAGACGAGGACGATCTCATCGGGGTTCATGGTCGCTCTGCGGAATTCCGAGTTCCGCCGCAGTGCGCACCGCGCGCGAACAATTCGGACGGGAGGGGCGAGGCTCCGGCCGAGCCGAACGCGCACCGACGCGGCTCGGCGGGAGCCCCGCCCTCCCCGGGGCACGTCTGGTCACATCTTGGGTTGCGGGCGCTGGCCCGCTCCGAGGAGTCGGAGCGTACGGGTTGGTGGTTGCCAACGCCGGATCCGGGGGCCAGGGTGCGAACTTGAAGGGATGTTTGTTGCCGCTTTACCACCTCGAGCAGCATCATGCAGACGTATGGCAGCTCGAAGTAGGCGGCGCTGAGCAGCGATCCGGACACCACGTAGGCGACGAGCGCGGCGGCGAGCGTGTCGGCCAGGTCGCCGGCCCAACGTTGCTCCTCGCCACGGGCCCGCACCAGGCGCCAGATAGTACGACGGGTCAGGAACGCGTTGACGATCAGGGCGACGAAGATCGTGAGGCCGACGAAGCCCTGATCGCCAAGGACCTCGAACCAGATGCTGTGCGCGGCGACGCCCCGCTTGTTGAGCACCGGCGTGTCGACGAACCCCAGCAGACCCGGCGCGTACTTGTACTTTTCCCAAACGGCAGGTGTCTGCACGGCCCGAAAGCCGCCACCGAAGAACGGGTGCTCCAGTGCGATGGCCGAACTCGCCTTCCAGGCGGCCACTCGACCCATGAACGACGCGTCGTCCTCCGCGTTTTCGATCGTGCCCATGCGCACCGTCCACGACTCGGGTGCAGTGTACAGCACGAGCACGCCGGCCAGCGCTACCAGTGCCAGGCCGGTGACCTTGCGGCGGCTCTGCAGCACAGTCCACGCGGCGAGGGCGCCCATGCCCACGAACCCACCGCGCGAGTGGGTGGAGACGACGGCGAGAACGGTTACGAGCAGTCCGCCGAGGGAGCCCCAGCGGACCAGAGCGCGCGCGGAGTAGTGGTAGAGATAGAACAGAAACGGCAGGACCATCGTGAGCACCAGTGCCCCGTGGTTGTTGTCGCCGAATTTCGGGTTGACTATCGCGTGGAACGCGCCGCCGCTGACGAGGAACTTGAGGCCGTCCAGCACGCCGTGAAAGGTCGTGGCGAGGGCGATCATCACGACCATAGCGTGGATGCGGAGGCGATTGACGACGAGCGTCGGCATCAGCAGACAGAAGAGGACGGTCTTCGCCACGGCGCCGCAGAGCTCCCAGTTGCGGACGATGCCCGGGTAAGCGGTCAGGGCGCTGAAGAAGCCATGGACTGCGAACAAGATCATCAGCGCCGACGTGCGCGTGATCTGCAGCCGCTGGGCGAGGGGATCGCGATTCACCAGGAGCGAGAGCAGCGTGGCGAGGGCGAAGATCTGGACGAACGGTGCGCTGACCATGAAGCCGAACAGGTACAGATTGAGTCCGATCAGTCCGGCCCATCCCCAGAGAAGATAACCCGCGAGCGGCCGCGCGAACGCGAGCGGGACGTAAACCAGCGTCATGGCGAGGACGACGAAATCACGCACCGGGCGGGCCTTTCTTCGGCGAGCGCTCGACGGGGTTCGGCGCCGACGAGGTGTCCGGCCGGCGGCGGAACCCGAAGAGCCCGAGGTCTTCTTCCTCGGGAGTCTGACCGGCACGCAGCACGTTCCTGAGCAACAAGAGCATCACGACGAGTTCGGTGAGGAGGATGAGACCTTCGATCATGATCGCGCTCGCCCAGCTAGCAGCCCGCACTCGCCAGAGAGGGGCTCGTCCTTGACGGCGGCGAAGGATATCCCGGCGGAAGCCGGTAACCAGGGCCCAGAAGTGGCGCAAGAGACCGCCTTGAGGACCGCCCCGCCCCGCGAGGTATCGGATCGACAAGGAGCAGGTTGCCCGGTCGCATCACCAATCACCCGTGCGGATTTGGGAGTCGACATACAGCCAGTACAGACAGCGCGCAGCGTGGTACGAGTACATCTCGCGGATTACCACGAAACCGCTAGCTGCCTGCTGCACGGCTCGCCAGACCACGCCGAGGTCGGGATCTACCAGGGTGGTTTGCGCCTCGTTGTCGCCGAACAGCCAGGCGAGCCCCCGCTCGACCGCCTCGCCGTACCGACGATTTCCGATTGCCCGCTCGATGGTGTCGAGCGCCAGCGGCACGGCGGCGTCCTGATTCACGGCGTACACGGGATAGGGCGACGCGACAGCACCCCGTCGCCAATCGTACATCCACCACCATTGGCCCCGGTTGCCCTGCAGGCGATGGAGCGTGTCGGCGCACGCGGTGGCGCGATCGATTGGTCCGCGGCGCCCGAACGCGATTCCGTACGATGCGAGGCCGTGGATGGCGTAGGCTTGCGAGGACAGGTCGGTCGTCCGTTGCCGGCGGCGCCACCACCGGCGGCTTCCGGCATCGGCGCGAAAGAGTCCGGTTGAAGGGAACTGATTCCGCAGGAGGCGACCGCATATGTCGGCGGCCAGGGCGACGACCGCTTGCTGTGCGCGCGCGCCGGGGGCGTACGCGCAGAGCGCGCTGAGCGTCCAGCCCAGTTGGATAGTCTCGGATGCGTCGGGTGGGAGGCGGCGCTGGAGCGCTTCCCAGAACGTCGCCCCATGGGGACTGTTGCCGACTGCCGCCGCCCAGAGCGCGTGGGCGGCGTCGTAATAATCGAGCGCTTCGAGGTGATCGGTCACAAGTCGGTCGAGGAGCGCGTCGGGGTCGATATCCACGCGAGCGCCGCGGGACCGGAGCAGGTAGAGAGCCCTGGCGACCTCGGCCGTGTTCCGGGGGCTCGGCTCCGGTGCCGCCTGCAGCGCGTGTCCGTCCCAGACCACGCGCCGCGCGAGAATGCCGGTATGGGGAAGCACGAACCGCGGTAGGCTCGCGCGGCAGGCACGCTCGAGGCGGGCGAGTTGAGGAGCAGAAACCATGGAAGATGGAATCACAAATGCCCTCGTACCGGAACTGTTACCTGCCGAAACGGGCCGGTTCCAACCGCGATCTCTCCCAGAGTGTGAAAATCAAATGACCGAGAATGCACGGTGTCATCCAAACGGTAGGGGCAGGCCTTGGGCCTGCCGCCGTGTCGGCAGACCAGGGCAACCACGAGGGTTGCCCCCACGGGCAACCCTCGTGGTTGCCCATACGGGCGGTGGCAGTTGCAGCGCGCCGGGAATTGGACGAAGTTACGGTCCGGTGAGACTGCTCTGCCTCGTTGGCGCGGGCAATATCGCGCAGATTCACGCCGAAGCCCTCCAGTCGGTCGCCGGCGTGCGGATCGCGGCCGTTGTCGATCCCAACATCGAGGCGGCGCGGCGCCTCGCCGCGGTTTACGGCGTGTCCCGCGCCTATCCCAGCGTGTCCGATGCCATGGCCGCAGGCGGTATGGACGCTGCGCATATCTTGACTCCTCCCAATCTGCACCACGACAGCGCACTGCCGTTCGTTGTCGCGGGAAAGCCGGTGCTGATCGAGAAGCCCATGGGTGTCGGCACGGCTGAGTGCGAAGCTCTGCTGGCCGCCGCGAGGGGTTCCGGGGCCTCGATTGGGGTCAACCAGAATGCGGTCTTCCATCCGGCCTTTCTGGCGGCGCGCCGACGCATCGCGGCGGGCGAGTTCGGGCGGCCACGCTTCGTCGAATGCGTCTACAACGTTCCACTGCGCCAGTTGGCCGCAAGGCAGTTCGCGCATTGGATGTTCGACAGCCCGGGTAACATTCTTCTCGAACAGGCTGTCCATCCGTTGTCGCAGATCGTGGCTCTCGCCGGGCCTGTGCGGGATCTGCGCGCCATGGCCGACGAACCGGTGGCGATTGCACCCGATTTGGACTTCTACCCGGCGGCGAGCGTGACGCTCGCCTGCGAGCACCTCCCTGCGCAGTTGCGCTTCGCCGTCGGTCAGTCCTTCCCGTTCTGGCAGGTGTCTGTGGTTTGCGACGATGGGGTGGTCGTCGCCGACATCATCGGCAATCGGACGTTCGCCTGTGCGCGGACGCGCTGGATGGACGCGGTGGACAATGCCGCGTCTGGCGGGCGCACTGCGGTCGCGATTGCCTGGTCCGGTTGCCGAAACGCCTTGGACTATGGGCTTTCGCTCGTGCGACTGCGGGGTCGAAGCGATCCGTTCTTCCGCAGCATGCGCGGGAGCATCGCCGCGTTTCACGCCGCGCTCGACGGCCGCGCTCCGTACGAAACCGACGGCCTCTTCGGCGCCACGCTGATCGGGGTCTGCGAGACGATCCGCGATCGAGCGTTTGCTGCCAGGGCGCCGCGGGCTCCCGCCACCCGTTCCACCGAAAGAGCCGAGACCCCGGTCGATGTCGCCGTCCTGGGGGGTACCGGCTTCATCGGCGCGGAGACAGTGCGTCGCCTTGTCTCGGCGGGACAGCACGTCTCTGTGATGGCACGCTCCGTACGCAATCTGCCGGCGATCTTCCACCATCCGCGGGTCGCACTCCGGCGTGGGGACATTCGCGACGAGGCGGCGGTGGCGCGAGCCATCGGGGTCGCGCCGGTGGTGATCAATCTGGCACATGGTGGCGGCGGGACGAGTTTCGAGGAAGTGCAACGCGCCATGGTCGGCGGCGCCGAGAACGTTGCCCGTGCGTGCCGGGCGCAAGGGGTGCGTCGGTTGGTACACGTCGGCTCTATTGCCTCACTCTATCTCGGCCCGGATGCCGGTACGGTGACCGGGGCGACGCCGTCGGACCCCCGGGCCGACGAGCGTGGCGACTACAGCCGCGCCAAGGCGATGTGCGACCGTATGCTGCTCCAAATGCATGCGCGTGAGGGGCTCCCGGTGGTCATCTTGCGCCCTGGCCTGGTCGTCGGCGAGGGCACGTCGCCGTTCCATTCTGGCCTCGGTTTCTTCAACAACGAGCAACACTGCATAGGGTGGAACGTCGGGCGTAACCCGTTGCCGTTCGTGCTGGTCGGCGATGTGGCGGAGGCGATCGTTCTGGCCAGCCTGGCCGAGGGTGTTGAGGGGCGGTGCTACAACCTGGTCGGTGATGTCCGTCCTTCCGCCCGGGAGTACGTTTCGCGGCTGGCTCACGCGCTGGGTCGACCACTGCGCTTTCATCCACAGTATGCGACTGCGCTGTGGCTCGTGGATCTCGGCAAGTGGGTCATCAAGCGGATTGGCGGACGCGAGGTGCCGCTCCCGTCGCGGCGCGATCTGATCTCGCGCGGTCTTGCGGCCCGGTTCGACTGCGGCGACGCCAAGCGCGATCTCGCGTGGAGGCCTGTGGCCGATCCGGCCGAGTTCGCGCGTCAGGCGTTCGCCGTGCACGTACGATGAGAGAAGGTGGCCCGCCGCTGGTGCTCAGTGTCTTCTCCACTTTCGGGGTGGGGGGACCGCAGGTGCGCTTCGTCACCGTTGCCAACCGCCTGGGCACCGCGTTCCGTCACGCCATCATAGCGATGGACGGTGCGCTGGACTGTGCCCAACGGCTGGCGCCGGAGCTCGACGTCGCCCTGCCGCCGGTAACGATCCGCAAGGGCGACACGCTGGGAAACGTGAGGCGCTTTCGTCGGGTGCTGCGGCGAATCCGCCCGGACGTGCTGGTGACCTACAACTGGGGTGCCATCGAATGGGTACTGGCCAACTTCTGGCCTGTGGTCCGCCACGTTCACGTGGAAGACGGCTTCGGGCCGGACGAACAGACGGCGCAGTTCGCTCGTCGCGTACTGGTGCGCCGCGCCGTCCTGCGCCACATCGCCGTCGTCCTGCCCTCGCACACGCTCTGGCGGGTCGCGACGGAGATCTGGCGGCTACCGACCCGGTGTCTGCGTCTCATCCCAAATGCCGTCGATCTCGATCGCTTCACGCCGGCAACTGACCGGACGCGGCAGGATGGTGTGATCATCGGTACCGTTGCCACCCTGCGGGGGGAGAAGAACCTGCCTCGGCTCCTTCACGCCTTCCGCCAGTTGCCGCCGACCTCCGGGGCACGACTCGTGATTGTTGGGGACGGGCCGGAGCGGGGAGCGCTGGAAGCGCTTGCGGTCGAGATCGGCCTTGGTGCGCGAGTGCGCTTCACCGGCGCGGTGGCGGATCCGTCCTCGATTCTCCGCACGTTCGATATTTTCGCGTTGTCCTCGGATCAGGAGCAGATGCCCCTGTCGGTGATCGAGGCGATGGGCGCCGGCCTGCCGGTCGCGGGGACGAACGCGGGCGACGTGCGCGCCATGGTGGCCGACGAGAATCGCCCGTTCGTCGTGGCGAAGGAAGAGGGCGCGCTTGCCGGCGCGATGGGAAGATTGGCCGCGGATGTGAATCTGCGCGCGCGCCTGGGCGCCGCGAACCGCGCCAAGGCGGAGCGGGAGTTCGACTTGCGGGTCATGGTAGATGCCTATCGTCAGTTGTTCTCGAACTCGGATGAGGGGCGCGACCGCCCGGACGGTCATCGGGAGTCATGAACCGCTGCGTTTATGATCCCGGTAGGGCCGTGCCGTCACCCCTTGCGCCCGACGAGATTCTTCAGGCGGTCGACGACCATCGCCGGGGACGTCTCCCACGCCTTGCGCATGGCGCGGCGCAACGTGAGGTTCTGCGTGCGGGTCGCCTCAAGTTCGCGCGTGAAACGGTTGCGGCTCGTCAGGTCGGGTTTGCCGGCCGTGCCCTCGAGCAGGCGCACCGTGACGTCGTCGAAGACTCTCAGCACCGTGTCGATCTCCTCGTCGGAGATGGTCAGCGGGGGCAAGATGCGGAACACGGCCCCGTCGAAGATCGACTTGAGGTGCACGCCCGCCTCGCGGCAGAGGTGCTCGAACGCCTTTCCCGCTTCCTCCCGGCTCAGCCCGCGCTGCGGGAGTGGCGCGGTGTCGACGCCGATCATTAACCCGCGGCCACGCACGTTGGTGAAGAGGCCGTACTTTTCGGCAAGCGCATCGAGGCCGGCGCGCAGCCGAGCGCCGCGCTGCGCGGCCCCGGCGAGCAGGTTTTCCTCCCGAACGATGTCGACCACGGCCGACACCGCCGCAGCGGCCACTGGATCGGACTGATGACTGCTGAAGTTACCGAAGCGGCCGAGGATCCCCGCGGCGATCTCGTCGGTGACGATGACCCCGGAGGCTGGGAAGCCGCCGCCGGCGCCCTTCGAGAACACCAGGATGTCGGGGACGACCCCCTCCGTCTCGGTGCCGAACCAGGTACCGGTCCGACCCATACCCGTCTGGGCCTCGTCGGCGATGAGCAGGGCGCCGAGCCGTTGCGCGACCTCGTGCAGCCGTTTCAGGTATCCGGGTGGCGGGAAGATCATCCCACCGGCCGACAGGATGGGTTCGACGACGAAGGCGGCCACTTCGCCGTTCGCGTGCGCGCGAATGAACTCTTCCGATGCGGCGAGGCACGCGTAGTCGCAACCGGGATACTGCAAGGCGACCGGGCAGTGTGCGCAGTCCGGGGTGAGAATCTTCAAGGCGCCGGGGACCGACAGGCTGGTGTCTCGGCTGCTCGTGCTCACGGCGATCGTGGCCAACGTCAGGCCGGAGTAGCCGCGCGTGAAGCCGACGATGCCGCGCTTCCCCGTATAAATCTTGGCGATTCGAAAGGCGCACTCGTTGGCCTCCGCCCCGGTCGACAGGAAGATGGATTTCCTGAGGTTTCCCGGCGTGACGCTCGCCATCTTTTCCGCGGCCTCGAAGATCGGCCGACTGAGGAAACCGGTGCCGTGGTGCAGCATGGCCCGCGTCTGCTCGACGATGCGCTCGATGAGGCGCGGGTGATTGTGCCCGAGGAGGGAACATACCTGGCCGGCCTCGAGGTCGATCAGCGGGTTGCCGTCGACATCGACCATGGTGCACCCGCGGGCCTCCTGCAGCACGCGATCGTTGTAGGCCGTCGCCATGAGCACGAATTCGCCGTAGCGGTCCCACAGCTTGAGACTCTCTGTCAGTGTCGGCATGGCGGGATCCTCGTGTGCGTTCTGGACTGCGCCTGCGCTCGTCTCCTGACGGCGCGGGGCAGCGCCATACCGCGCCGTGCCATCTGAGCGACGAACGGCTTGAGATCTCGGCGGTCGAAGAGGGTGAACGTGTTGCGTGGGGACACGGCGCAGGCGAGCGCCGCGCACGTGGTTGCGGTCGCCACGTGGTCGTCGCGATGGGCGGCCAGGATGGCCGGCACCAGCCGGCCGAGATCGACCCAGACGCGCGAATTATGTTGAAGAGGTGCGCGCGGGACAGGTGCGCCGGTCGTGTCGCGGTAACCGACGACCGGCAGGTCGACGCCGTTGGCGACGGCGCAGCCGACGTTGTAGTCGGTCCGACCCACGGTGAACTCGATGAAGTAGTATTCGCCGGTCACGGGGTGGCGCCGAAACTCGGTCGAGCCGAAGCCCCGATAGCCGGCATGCTGGAACAGGCGAGCCGTCTCCCGATGCACGAAGTCGTCGTTGCACCCTTCGGCGGCCGCCGCGATGCCGGTGCCGCGCGGGTACTGGCGCAGCTTGCGGCCGACGAACATGCCTTTCGGCGCTCCGTCCGTGCCGAGGTACGCAAAGCAGAAGTAGACGTCCGAATCCTCGCCCGGAATCCACTCCTGCGCGACGAGCGTGTCGCTGTGCCGGGAGGCGTCGGCACAGGCCGTCGCCAGGGCGTCGCGGGTTGTCACGACAGCGGCCTTGAAGCCGTGTGTACGGACGGCAGGTTTGACGATGCAGGGGAAGCCGATCGTGTCGGCGACGGCTTCGATGTCCTCGGCGGCGCGTACGGCGTGCGTGGCCGGGTAACGGGCGCCGCAGCGCGCCAGGAAGGCCGGCAGGCGGGTCTTGTCCATCAGCTCCGTGATGACCTCGGCCGGCGCAAGGGTGAAGTCAAAGTACTCGTGCAGGGCGGCCCGATGTGCGGAGATCACCGGGACGGTACGGTCCATCGTCAGAAACAGCACGGTGCGGTTCCGGCTGCGTCGTCCGTAGGCGAGCAGGGCGTCCACGAGGCGGTCGTCCTCGATGCTCTCGACCGGGAGGAACTGCCGGAGGAAACGACTGTGGCGCTGCGGCTGAGTGGGGTCGGGATCGGCGACGTCGACCGGCACGCCGTAACGTCCGAGCGAACGCACGACGGCAAGGCCGTGGACGCCGAGGCCGAGGACGAGGGCGGGCGGTCGTGTGTCCGACACCGTTCTACTCTGCGCGCTCGTACGCGCCGGCGTCGAGCGCGCCGGCGTGAGGCCGCGGCCGCTCGCGACACCGGTCGAGATACTCGGCGACCGGGGCCAGGTCGATGCCATGACCGCGACCCGGTGGAACACCGCGATCGATGGCCGGCGAATCGAGTTGCAGGCGGTAGTCACCGCCGCTGCGATCGACGAAGCCGGGGGCGGTTGTGAGGATGTTCCGGGCGATATCGCCCGGGCCGACGAGCACCGTGCCGCGGCCGGCGAACACGTTGTTGAGAATCATAACCTCCGGGGTCCCAGGGGCTACGAACAGAAACCGGCCCCCGCCGGGCCGGTCGTTGACGAACGTGTTGTTGATCAAGAACAGGGCGTTCGGTCCCCGTCCGAGGCCCTCGCCGCCGTAGGAGAGCAGCGTGCCGTTTTCGGCCTGCGGACCCTGCTGGACGACGTTGCCGATCACGTACGCCGCTCCGCCGTTCGGTAGGTCGATCTCGTAGCTGGCGGTACCGTCGGGGCCATTGACGATCCGATTGTACAGGACGAAGCTCTCCCTTGCCCGGCTCTTCAGGGTGTGGCCCACGCGGGCATGGTGCGAGTAGCTGGCCCGCATGGTCAAGCGTTTCACCTCGCCGATGTACAGATTGTGGCTGTAGCCGTCGCCATGGCCGTTGTTGGCGAACTCAGTTCCCTCGATGTGAATTTCGCTGTCGAGGTTGCGGCCGGCAAGAATGCCGTTCTCGTTGTCGCGGAAGACGCAGTCGCGCACGGTGAGCCCCGGCCCTTCCTGGCGGATGCCGGCACCGTTGCGGTCGGGTACGCGGGCTCCGGAGAATTCGATGTTCTCGACCCTGGTGTGGGCGCCTTTGATCACCCAGATGGCCTTGCCCTCGGCGCTCGCGCCGGCGGCCTGCAGATGCGGACGGCCGCCGACTCCGCGGAGCGTCAACCGGTTGGCACGCCACACGGCAACGTCGCCGCTGTAGGTGGTCGCCGCGATCTCCACCACGTCGCCGTCCCGCGCGATCCTGGCGGCCGCGCTCGGCGACTTGACCTCGTGTTCGGGCCCGACGCGGATGATGGCGGCCCCTGCCGCGCCCGGCGACAGGATGCTTGCCGTATTGCCTCCACAGCCCGATGGCAGGGCAAGCACGAGAGTGCATGCTACTGACGACCGCCAGTGAGACCACATGCCGCGCATGGCTGTCAGGGCGTCGACTGGCACTTGAGGAGGGGCTGGGAGGGCAAGCCGCGGGTTGCGAGTGGAAACGAATTCGGGGCCACGGACCTGGGGGGCTACGGCCGACCCGTTAATGCCGGTACGGTCCGGGACGTGCGATCTATTCCGTCTACCGAGGTCCGGCTGGCGGCCTCTGTCTTGTTGTCGGCGTCATGGGGTGACCGTGGGGGTTGGCAACGGCCATGGGTCGACACGGACGTGCGCCACGGTCGTGTACGGTCCCACGACGGTCGTCGAGCCGATGCGGATTCGCAAGACGGATGAAGAGAACGTGGCAATCAGCGGCACGTTGTCAGCCGGCCAGGTGCTGGCTGTGCGGTCGGCGCCGGTGGCATCTATCCAGTGACCTGTCGCCGTTGGGATGCCGTCATAGGAGGCGAGCACCGTGTCGCCGTCGAGGAGGTCGATGAAATGCAGTTGCGAGAAGGCGACATCGCCGGCCGCAAGGCGGATCGCGTATTGTCCGGGGCTCGGCAGGTCGAGGCGCCAGGTGGAGGGGTCGACGGGATTGTCCGTTCCGGCGAGGCCGGCGAGCCGCCGGTCCATCGTTTGGCTCCGGTTGCGGGTCGTAAAACTGCTGCCGCGGTGCTCCCAGCCAAAGGTCCGACCGTTGCGTGTTACCGGGTACGCAGCCCCAAGGTCGTAGGTTTCATCACTCGCATCGGATACGTAGTTGCCCGTGGAGCGAAAGTTGAATCCCGAGGCCGGCCCGGTGGGGCCAGAAGGGGTCGGGGTGGGCGTGGGGGTTGCGGTCGGCGCGAGCGCAGTCGCCGTTGCAGTCGGGGTTAGTGTCGGGGTGCTCGTTTCGGGGCCTGCCGTGGGTGTGTCGGAGGCCGCGGTTGGGGTCGGGCTTGCTATCGGAGTGCCGACGGCGTCCAGGCGAAGATGAGCGAGGGTGGTGGTACCGGCGGCGGGAGCGCTGGCGCCAATGCGCACGCGCAGAATCGTGGTGGAGAACGTCAGTGACACGGCGACGTTTTCGGTGGGCCACGTGGCCGCCGTGCGATCCGCACCGCTGGCATCCCGCCAATGAGACGATGCGGTACTCGTTAGCCCGAGGGTCAGCAGCACCGTGTCGCCATCGAGGATCTGGGCGTACTGGGATTGGGCGTAGCCGGCGTCGCCAAGGGCGAGGCGGATGATGTAGGTGCCCGCGGCCGGAAGATCGACGCGCCAGGTGGATTGATTGCCCTGGGTGTTGCTTTGTCCAAACAGGCCCGCGAGGCGGCGATCGATGGCCGTACTCCGATTGCGCACCACCCACCCACTGGCGCGGGTCTCCCAGCCGAAGGTGCGTCCGTTGCGCGTCACGGGGTAGGCCGCACCGAGATCGTACGTTTCGTCGCTGGCGTCCGCCACGTAACCGCTCGTGCCGCGGAAGTTGAAGCCGTACCCCGTCCCCGGCGCGCCCGGGGTGGGGCTGTTTGTGACAGTTGGCGTCGCTGTTGGGGCTGCAGGCGTGGCCGTTGACGTCGAAGGGGGTGGGGCGGTCTCGGTTGCCGTCGGGGTCGGCGTCGGGGTGTCTACTGCCGGGGAGATCTGAGGGCTATCGGTGGGCGTGACGGTTGGCGTCGAGCTGGCGCTCGGGGGACCCGAGGGTTCGATGCGAAGGTGTGCGAGTGCGGTGGTGCCGGTGGCGGCCGACGGAGTACCGATTCTGATCCGGAGTATGCTGGTGGAGAACGTGAGCGGTACGGTGACGTTGTCGGTGGGCCAGCTCGCGGCCGTGCGGTCCGCGCCGGCGGCGTCCAGCCAGTGAGTGGACGCCGTCGTCGCGGGGCCAATCGTCAGCAGCACCGTGTCGCCATCGAGGACCTGGGCGTATTGGGACTGGGAGTAGGCGGCGTCGCCAAGGGCGAGGCGGATGTCGTAGGTGCCCGGGCCCGGGAGGTCGAGGCGCCAGGTGGACTGCTTTCCCTGGGCATTGGCCTGCCCGAACAGACCGGCGAGACGACGATCGATAGCGCTGTTGCGGTTCCGTGTGAGCCACCCGCTGCCACGGATTTCCCAGCCGAACGTGCGTCCGTTGCGGGTCACCGGATATACTGCGCCCACGTCGTAAGTTTCGTCAGAGGCATCGGTAACGTAGCTGTTGCTGGCTCGGAAGTTGAACCCTTGCGTCGTCTGTGCAGGTGCTGTGCGACCGAGCAACACGAGCGCCGCCGTGCAGCCTACGAGGAACCGATAAACGTGCATGGAACGTGGGCCCAATTGCATGGCGGGACTCCTCGGGGCGGGGATTCTGGCGTCGATTTCGGAGGCGATGTCGGTGTGTCTTGCGCCCAACGCCTGCCCGTCTGCGGGCAAGGTCGCCGACGTTCGACGCTGGCGCGCGGGTTTCCGGTGGCGAATGTGCAAGGCCCCCAAGCTACCTGGCCTCGACGTCGTCTTGGCCACGACCACGGTGACTGTCTCTCTTCCTGCGGGCCGCCGGAACGACCGTCCATTCAGTGTCGGGGGTCCGACTAGAGTCACTTTGTGGTCGGGGGCCGACGGCGGCGGGTCGGGCGGGGTGACCTCTCGTGCGACGCTGCCCGGTGGTCCCGCTCTTGGATAAAGGACACCTCCAGGACGGGCAGGCCGTTCTCGAGAGGCGAGACGTGTGGACGCTTTCGCTAAGTGCTAGTGTGAAGTCGGCGCAAGTCGAGGGGACGGGAATCTTTCTCCACCCGGAGGTTGGCCGTGGAGAGAATCGAGGCCGTAGGGTGACACGCATGTTGACTCGCGGACGCGTCAGGTCGGTAGATTGCCGGTGGCGGGGAATACTGTATGGACTGGCGATTATCTGCCTGTGGGGGCACTCGGCGGGGGCGGTGACGAATTCATTGACGATTACGGAGAAAGCCGGGAGCACCACTACCAACTATCCAATCCAACTCGGTCGCCCGTTTGTCCAGGGGGAAATTGCCGGTTTCCCGCAGGCCATGGTCGACGGCACCCCGGTGCTGACCCAGGCGGACGTGAAGACGCGGTGGCCGGACGGTAGCGTCAAGCATGCGGTCCTGACGTTTCTTGTCCCGACGCTGGAGGCCGATAGCACGGTGACGGTTACGTTCCGGAACCAAACCTCCGGTAACAATACGGGATTACTCGACAAGGCTGGTATGCTCGATCCCGCTTACGATTTCGAAGCGGCAATGGTGTTGAGCGCCGGTGCCCTGGCGACGGCCACGACGACCAGGACCCCTACCAACACAGAACCGCCGACGCCCACGCCGACGGTGGCGCCCGACGCGACGGGTACGCCGACGGCACCGCTCGACTCGACACCGACGCTGAATCCGACGCCGACACGGACGATGACGCCGACGCGGACGCCGACGGTGACCCCGAACGCGGCTGGTGTGTCGGCCTCGGCGCGGGCCATGCTGCAGGCCGGGGCGTTCACGTACTGGCTACAGGGGCCGGTGGCGACGTCGGTGATCCTCTCCGACCATTCGGTGGCGCGGACGTTCGACATCGGTTTCGACACGTACCGCTCGTTCCGGCCGATTTTCCACGCCACGTTCTGGCCGGCGAGCAAGAAGGTGCGGGTGCGTTTTGTCGGCGAGATCGCCAACACGGAGGCCTTACAGGACCAGATCTACGCTTTGGCTTTGAAGACGGGCTACGCCACCCCGGCGACGGTATACACGAAGCCGGCGTTCACGCACACGGCCAACAGCCGTTGGACGAAGGAGTTCTGGATCGGCGGGGCGCCACCGGCGATCGCCATCAACCACAACCTTGCGTACCTCACTTCGACGAATCTCGTGCCCAACTGGGACACGAGCAAAGTCGTGTCGGAGGCTGGGATCTCTTCGGTGTATAGGAGCTGGCAGAACGCCGCGAAGGACCTGTACGACGCCGGGAACTGGCTTAAGTACATGCCGAACACCGGTGGCCGTCCGGACATCGGTCCGGCGCCCGCATGGACCGTGCGCTGGCTGTACACCGGCGATCCCCGGATGCGAGATCAAGCTTTCGGGAACTCGGATCTGGCGGGAGCGTGGCCAGTGCACTTTCGGGAAGGGGACGGCAGCAAGTACCTCGACCGGGCGCAAACTGTTCCGGGCATCGGGTACCCGGTCTCGATCAGCACGCGCCCCACGGTCAAAGGATTCTTCACGGCGACCCAGGCAGCCGACCGCGTGGTGGCCGTCGGTTCGCGAACCGATGCGGGCTGGGTGCCCGATGAGTCCCACCAACCGGAGGCGTGGGGGCCGCAATACCTTCTCACCGGAGACTACTGGTATCTCGAATCCATGCAGTTCTGGGCGTCCTGGACCGCCGCTCAACCAACCGGCTCGGCGACGTGTTATCACTATGGCCGGGGCCCGACTGGGGCCGAGGGCGGCATATACAGCCAGACGCGCGGGGAGGCATGGGCGTTGCGGAGTCGCGCCTACGCGGCCGTTCTTTCGCCCGACGCCGATCCATTCAAGGCGTATCTGACGGCGTTGACGCACGATGCCCTGGCAATCTGGGAAGGCCAGCGCAACATCACCGGCTCGCTATACGAGAACACCGATCTCTGGAAGTGGGGGAATGGCAGCGGCACCTGTAAGTCCGGCGCTTCCTATGTCGCATGCGGTTCGTACGGTTGTGGCTTAGGCATATGGTTGAACAAGACCCCTCCGACAGCGCTCCATCCCTGGCACTCGGGCAATCCAGGTCTCGTGAGTGACCCCCCATTGAACTCGACTGTGGTGGCGTGGGCTGACCAGGAGTGGCAGCAGCAGTTCGTGATCTATTCGCTCGGATGGGCGCGCGACCTCGGATTCCCGACTGGCCGACTGCTGTCGTGGCTGGGGGCGCAGCTCATAAACGAATTGACCGATCCGACCTTCGACCCGTATCTGATCGTGGCCTACCGGTATCCGACCGTAAAGATCGGTCCGCCGTTGTCGTACTTTACCTCACTTGCCGATATGCGGACGGCATATCGAACCGCGACGTCCCCGTCCACTTGCTCAAACGCTTCATCCACGGTGTGCGCGAGCAGTGCGGACTGTCCGGGCGGTTCCTGCGTTGCGCGGGCGTTCGATGCACAGAGGTTCTTCACGAATTATCTCAACGATCCCGACCACGGCTACTCCGTCATTGCGATTGCTGCGGCGGCTCAGATTGCGGGCGAACCGGGCGGACAGGCGGCGTGGCAATGGATTGCCGACCACGCCCTCGGCGCAGCGAGTCTCAACGACAATCCCAAGTGGGCGATGATCCCCCGCTCCACGCCCGTGGCTGGCCCCCCGAGCGCACCACGGCTGCTGTAAGGTCCTTTGGGCCGGGATGCATGCCGGTGTTGCGTGGGCGTAGCGCGCCGAGCGATAGCGTCTTCCCGCTAGGACCAACCTGTGGGTGGATCGAGAACCTTGTGGGGGGGAGGGGGGCTGCGCTTTACGACACATCTATCCCTGCAGCGCCCAGATGCCGAGCAACCAACCTGTCCGCCGCCGACGGCCGAGGTGATGGTTCACACGGTCCAGCGCCCGGACTGCCAGGGATCGCTTCGGCGCCCCGATTCGATCGTTCCGGCATCCCGGGCAGACCAGATTCTCCGCCCATCCGTAAGTGCGCAACACCCGGTGGCGGATCCAAAGGAGTGGCGGCCAGTACTCGCGATCGAGGAAGCACAGGGCAAACTGTGTCGCTGGCGGAGTGAGGTACAGCTCGCGCAGGTTTCGTTCGTTGAAGCGCCCGACATGACCCCAGGCGTTGAACACGTGACCGCATCGATTGCAGCGTACGAGATTGGCGGCGAGATCCTCGTCGTTCGGGACCGTGATGAGCACGTGCCGTCGCGCGACCCGCCACACTTCGGCCAAGCACGTTGCCCGCTCTTCGTCAGGAAGGTGTTCGATCACTTCTGTGCATACCACCAGATCGAACGCGTCGTTCGAGAACGGCAGCGCGACGGCGGACGCCTGCACCTTGCGGCCGTTGACGTGCCGTAGCGTGGCGGGTGCAAGGTCAACGGCAGTGACCGCGTAGCCCGTAGCGGCGAGGTGATTGGACAGACCCCCGTGCCCCGAGCCGACGTCCAGCACCGTCCGCGTGCCGGCCGGCACCTGGCGCGCGATCCAGGCAATACGGTCGCGCTCGCGTGCGCTGAGATCGCCATCCCGGAAGCGCCGCGCAAAGAGTTCACGGTTGTAGTCCTCGGTGCAGGACGTACGGGCGTCCATCCGCGTTGTCAGACCTTCCGTGACACGGCCCCGCCGAGCGCCAGCATCTGGGCATCGATGAAGAACTTGGCGGCCCAATTGAGATACTCGTAGCGTCCGTAGCTCCCGGACACGGGGAACGATCCCTTGACGCCGCCGCGGATGTTGTCCGGCGCGTCGATCTCGATCGTCCGCCGCACGAACGCCGTGGCTCGCACCGCGGCGTCGCGATAGCACCCCTCGCCGGTCTCCTCGAATAGCAGCAGCCAGCAAATTGCCAGTTGTACCGCACCCGTCAGACAAGCCCAGGGTACCGCGCCGCTCCAGTCCTTCCGCAGTCGACCGGGAATGAACCCATCCGCTCTCATGACACCGAGGAGCGCATCGGCTGTCCGCCGGGCGGCGCGCAAGAACAGCGGCTCGCGGTTGTACCGGTAAGCCTCCAACACCCCGCGCAGCGCGTACCCGATCGTGTGTGTCAGCGGCGCGGACGGATCCTCCAGGCAGCACCGCGCGAACCACCCGTTGTCGCTCTGGTGCCGTAACGCCCAGCGCACGTTCGCCAGTGCCGCGCCGGCGTAACGCGGATCGTTGGTAACCCGCGCAGCCTCCAGCAGGCCCCAGGCCACGTGCGTTTCGTAGGTCTTCTCGCCCGCGGCCGCAAACGGCGTCGGATGCCGTCGCCAGCAGCCGTCCGCGTCCTGTGTGCGCACCAGCCAGTCGGCAGCCCGCTGCATGGCCTCCGCGTAGTCGCCGAACTCGCGGACCCCGGCACTCAGGCCGAGGAGAATCTGTCCCGTGTTGAACGTAACGGGCACCCACGGCGTTTGGCCGACGACGCCGCCGGGGAAGCCCCCGTCCGGGAACTGGATCGACACCAGCCAGTCAAGCATCCGCCGCGCCCGGTCTGCCGCCTCCCTTTCGCCCCGCCAGCGCGCATAGGCCAACAGCGTCGGGACAATGTAACCGGTCGTTTCCGGGTACGATGCGCCCCAGCCAGACACCAGGCTGTAGTGGCGCGCCACGCCACCGTCCTGTGACGTCGATCGATCCTGGGCGCGATACAACCAGTGCGCGGCCGCATCGACGGCGCGGGCCGGGTCGACATCGGTTGCCGGTGCGCCCGCCAGCCGGTCGCGGAGATGTGCCGCGCGCGCCGCCGGCGGCAAGCGCAGGAAGTCGCGCGTTGCGACCATCGGCCGGAGGCTGCGGCGCAGGGCGGACCCCAGGCTCATTGGGTGCTCGCGTGCGCGCCCACGGCATAGGTCGTCGCCCCCGGCGCGGTAATCGCCTGCGCCAGGACCTCGGCGATCAGTGCATGGCCGCTCGCGTCGTAGTGCGGATCGTACGGCAAGATCGGTGCGCGGCCGGGAAAGCGTGTCCGAAACGCCGGCAGGAGGTCGATCGCGGGGAGGCCGGCGCGCTCGGCCGCTGCCGCGACGAGATCCTGGTATCGCGGTGGCAGCTCCGGACGCCGGATCTGCTCGGGAACCGGGATGATGACGACGACGCCCGCCGTCCGGTGCGCGTCGAGCAGCCGCCGAAAACGACGAAGTTGCTCCTCGAACTGGGCGCTGCGCCGCCGGATGTCGTCGTCCACCGTTCCGGCGACCAGGCGCATCTCGTAGCCGTCGCTCGCCGAGCGGGCCGCAATGACGTCGTGGGCGGTCATCAGTGTTCGCGACCGCCGCAGGAGCTGGATCCCCGACCAGAGCAGGCGGGCCTCCGGACCAGCGGGTCGCTTGACATCGAAGAGGTATGGGGCCCCGCCGTTGATCTCCGAACCACGCCGGTAGACCTCCGCAATTTGAGTGACCTCGAAGTCGTTGACGTAGACGCAGAGCACCACGAGGTCCGGCCGGAAGCCGAATCCGGTCTTCTCGAGAAACGCCAGTTCTTGATCGGTGGCGTAGGCACGGACCCCGGCATTGATGATTGTGAATTTCTGGGCGGGTCGCGCGCCGGATCCGGCGTTGAGTCGCCGCTCGAGCTGCGCCGTGAAGAGCGCGGCGTCATCGACGCCCTGGCCGTACACTTCCGAGTCGCCGAGAACCAGGATGCGCGTCTCGCCGGGTTGTTTCGGGCCGAAGGCGGGGGTCCGCAGCCCGTGTTCGTCGAGCGCGACAAGGTGCGTGTAGGTGTAATGCACATCGTGCGGAACCATCCGCCACCCGAGGTCGGGATCGGGCACGACCGCGCTCGGCGGCCAGTGCTCGGGCAAGGGCGCCGGCAGAAACACGGCGGCCGTCGCTTCCAACAGGAGCAGACCCAGCAGGAGTCCGAGGATGACCATCGCGGCCGCGCCGGTAACCCGGCGCGCGCCGCCACCGCGACGCGTGCCCTGGATGGTGGCGCCGGCGTGGGGCGTGAGGCTAGAGTCCATCCTGAGTCCTGGGCTGGGCGACTGAGGCAAGGGTCAGGCTCGCAGTCTCTTGAAGCAGAGTGCCTCTCCGTCTCCCGGGCGCAAGCCGGGGTCAAGAAGCGGTGGAGACCACGAAGCTCCGCCGCGTCAGCTTCCTCCGAGACACGTTCCACCTTACTGTAGATCGCGGTCCACCACCCCGTCCCCCACGGTCTGCGCCGTGTCTCCAGACCATCGCTCAGGCAGATCCATCGTGCAAGCCGCATTTCGCGAGGGCAGCACCCGCGGTCCGTGCAGCATGCTCCTGCGCGCGCTGTCGGTCAGTGGCTCTGATTTACGATTTCCGCGTTTGCGTGCACGGCGCGAAGAAATCAGATGGGGAGGGCGAGGCTCCTGCCGAGCCGCGACGGTCTGAGGACGGCTCGGCTGGAGCCTCGCCCTCCCAGAGGCATGGCTGAACAGCCCGTGGGTTACGGGCGCAGCCCGCGCTAGGCGGACCGCACCGGCCGTTGGCAACGAATCACACACGTCCACGCCAGGTAAGCGAGCGGGGGGACGGCGCGGAGGATGGCGTCGTCGAGGGTTTCCAGGGCACGCAGTGCCACCCTGCGCGCACCAGACAGGCGCGGGAAGGCCAGAGCCGCGGCGAGCGTTGAGGTGAGCGCGTAGCTCTCCAGGTCGACGGCGGCGAAGTGCCGGCGCAGCAGACGGATGTCGCGCGGCTTGAGCGGATGTTCGAACGGCGTGCGCGCCGCCGGCGTGAGCCATCGGTACACGGTGGCTGCGGGGCTCCAGGCCATGGGCTCGATCATGACAACGGTGCCCGTATCGGCGAGAAGGCGTGCCCACGTGAGGCTGACCCGCTCGACATCGAGATGATGCAGCACGCCGGTGCAGCAGATGACGTCGAAAGAAGCGGGTGCGAAGTCGGCCGTTTCCGCATCCATGACCAGCGCGTGGGCCCTCTCATCGAGCCCCTCGCGGGCGATGGCTGCGCGGAGGCGTGCGACGGGTTCCTCGGCGACGTCAATCCCGACGACCGTTGCGCCGGCCCGGGCGAGCGGCGTCACGCCGCCCTGAGAGCAACCGACGACGAGCACGCGCTTGCCGGCGACGTCGGCGAGGCATTGGCGGTACCGGGCGAAGGCCCGCTCCGCCAGGAAGTAGAAGCGGTCACGTCCCTCGCCTTGCTCCGCGCTCACCCTGCGGTTTTGCGCTTCCGCCTCGACGCGCAGGCGAACCTCTCGGTCGTCCGGGTCTTTCATCGTTCCGCGCTTACTTCCGGGACTGTCTCAGCGCGCCGCGAGGTCGTCCAGCAGACTCGCCAGGGTCCGAGCCGCTTCCTGCCGGCTGTACCGCGCCACGCCGGCCGCTTCACGGTCGAAGCGGCGCTGTCTCTGCCGCCATGCACCCGCCAACGCGGCCAGCGCCCGGGCGATGTCATCGACGTCGTCGGGCTCCGCGCAGTACACCCCTTCGAAGTCGCGCATGACGCGATTCGTTGCGCTGGCGGTCGGAGCCAGGCAAAGAACGAGTCGGCCCATCCGCAGGTACTCGAAAGCCTTGTTCGGGATCTGTGTGCGGGTTTCCTGCCCACCCTGCAACACCAGCAGGGCGGACGAGCGGTTCATCACCTGTAGCGCCTCGGCGTAGGGCAACCGTTCGATCACCTCCACGTGGGATGGTAAGCCCAGCTCGGCGAGCAACCGCCGGACCGCGGTGGCGCCGGCGAGCGGCCCACCGCCGAGCAGGCAGATGCGGGTCGTGTTCGGGAGGTCATGCCGGTCGAGCCCCAGTCGTACGGCGCGCAAGAACGCCGCCGGATTGCGGAAATCGGAATAGAGAAACCCGCCGTGCGTGATGGTGAAGTCGGCTTCTTCATCGGCCACGCCGAGGTCGGTGAAGTCGGGCTCATCGTAGCCGTTGTAAATCACGACTGACTTGCCGCGCACCGCACCACCGGCTCGCCGATCGAGTTCGTCGACCAGCTCCGGGGTCGTGCCGACTACGCGATCGGCGCCGTTCAAGACACGGGCTTCCATCGCGGTCTCTACCTTCCGGCGCAGCGACCCACGTCGCTGCCCGGAGCCCCAGGGGTCGCGGAAATCCGCCACCCAGGGCAGGCCGGTGATGCGCTTCAGGATGAGGGCGAGCAAATGCGCTGTCGGCACGGGACTGGTGGATAGGAGCGCGTTCACGCGGTCCGTGCGCACCGCGCGTAAACCGTCCCGCACACCGAACGGCAGCCAGGAGACGTAGCGGTCCGGCACGGCGGTAAACGCCGGGTAATGACCCCGCACGGAAAACGTCTGCCGGCTATCCAGGCAACAAGCGCGGTACACCCGTACCGCGGGTGGAACCTGCGTCAGCAGTGCCGGGTCCAAGCTCTCGTGACAGCGCTCGGGGACGGTCAGGACGCTCGTGTCCCAGCCGAACTGCGGCAGGTAGCGGGTGAACTTCAAGGAGCGCAGAGTCCCGCTGGCGTTCGCGGGCGGGTAGTGAAAGGCGACGACAAGAAGGCGTCGAGACCCACGGCCCGCGCTCGCAACGTCCATCAGACCTCCGCACTTGCACGGTCCCTCTGCCGACCGAGGATGAGCGGGCGCAAACGGTCAAGCGCTTGCGTCCGCAAGTCGCGGTCGAGCGCGAGCATGGCGAGGACGACCACCGCCACACCGAGCGTGCCGCGAATAAGCAGATCGATGAACACACTGGAGCACAAGCGGGCAGCCAGAGTGACGAGGACCGCCATAACTGCGGTTGCCAGCATCGATTTCAAGATCAGTCTGTAATGCACGTGCAGTACCAGTGCCTGACGGGCATACGCATAGCTGGCGACGAGAATGGCGCCGTAGGCCAACGTCGTGGCGACGGCCGCTCCGGTCAGACCCAGCAGCGGGAGCAGGACGAGGTTGAGCGCGACGTTCAAGGCCGCTCCCGCCAGCGTGATGCCCGCCGCCGCGACGGTGCTGCGCAAGACGCGCAGACCGAACGCGGCGACGAACGTCAACTGATCCATCAAGACTCCGGGCAGCAAGTACGGAGTCAGGGACGCGGAGGTGCCATATTTCTCCGAGGCGAAGACGAGGATCAACTCTCGGTTCAGCAACAGGAAGAGTGTTCCGAGAGGGACCGCCATCGCCAGCGCATAGGTCAGGAGTTGCGAGGTGAAACGAGCCGTCGATTCTGCGCCTTCCTCGGCCCAGAGGCGAAAGGCAATCGGCAAGGTTGCCAATTGCAGCGGCAAGAACAGCATGGTTGCCAGGTTCGTCGCCAGATCGTAGGGCACGGTGTAGATCGCGACGGCGTCGAGGCCAAGGAAGCGTCCGATCAGATAACGATCCCCGTACTGCAGGAGAAAGCTGCCCGCACCGACAATGGTCAGTGGCAGCCCGTAGGCCGTTGCCGCTCGCGTGGCCGGACGCGACCAGCGGAGCCCGGTGATCGCGCCGCGCCTCACCAGACCCACGGCGGAGGCACCTGTGACGACGCCTTCGGCAACAACGAGCCCGAGGACGACGGCGTAGGCACTCCGTTGATAGGCGATGAGCAAGGCTATGGAGAGGAGCACCGGAGCCCAGCGCAACAGCACCTGGACGACGGCAAACGTCCAAACGTCTTCGCTGGCACGATAGATCTCGAAGATGACTGCGCCGGCCACGCGAATAACGACCACGAGCAGTGCCAGTCGCATGGGCGCGATGACCGCATGGTTGCCGCCCGCAAGCCAGCTGAGAAGGGCAAGGGCCACCAGTGCCGCCCCAACGCCGCCCGCGACCGCACCGGTCAGCATCGCGTTACAGAACTCCACCAGGGCGCCGCGTCCCCGCGTCCGCCAGGTGGCATAGAAACGCGTCGTTGCTTGCGGAAAACCGAGTCGGCCGAATGCCCCGATCAGCGTGACGGTGACCAGTACCAGACTCAGAACCCCGAACTCCTCGCGGCTCAGCAGACGGGTCGTGACCGGCATGGATAGTAACCCGGCGAGCATTCCGATCGCGTGCGCGGCATAGTAGATCGCAGAGGAGGCAATAACGCCTCGGCCGCTGCCGGCAGTGTTCATGCTCGCGGTGTCCGGAGAGGTGGCCTGTTCGCGGGAGCCGGTTGGATCAGGCGGAGACGATTCGGTCACGGTCGGTCGCGATGTGGCGCGTCGCGTTGCGGGTGTCGACGACCAGTCGGCCGTGACGTACGACCGCCTCGTAGTCGACCGTCGAATGGTCGGTGACGATGACGACGGCGTCGGCGCGGTGCAGCTCCTCCGGCGTCAGGGGCACGGAGGCGAGACCGAAGTCGTACCGGCGCCCGCGGCGCAGTTTCGGAACGTACGGGTCGTGATAGACCACCTCGGCGTGCTTGCGCTGCAGGAGCTCCATCAGCTTGTACGCTGGCGACTCGCGGTCGTCGTCAATGTCGCGCTTGTAAGCGACGCCGAGGATCAGGACGCGCGAGCCCTTGAGGCTGCGGCCGCGCTCGTTGAGGGCGTCCATGAGCCTGGTGACGACGTAGTCCGGCATCGCCTGATTCACCTCGCCGGCCAGCTCGATGAACCGCGTCGCCAGCTCGTACTGCCGGGCCTTCCAGGTCAGGTAGAACGGATCGATCGGGATGCAGTGTCCGCCGAGGCCCGGGCCCGGGTAGAACGGCGTGAAGCCGAACGGCTTGGTCGCCGCCGCCTCGATCACCTCCCAGACGTTGATCCCCATGCGGTCGAACAACACTTTCAGCTCGTTCACGAGAGCGATGTTGACGCTGCGGTAGATGTTTTCCAGCAGCTTGCTCGATTCGGCGACGCGCGCGTGCGACACGGGGACCACCCGGGCGATCACGGCGCCGTACAGCGCCGCGGCCACGCGGCCGCACTCCGGGGTGATGCCGCCCACTACCTTTGGGATGGTCCTGGTCGAGAAGTGCGCGTTGTTCGGATCTTCCCGTTCCGGCGAGAAGGCGAGATGGAAGTCCTGCCCGACGCGCAAGCCACCGCGTTCGAGGATCGGCTGCACAACCTCGTCGGTCGTGCCGGGGTACGTGGTGCTCTCCAGCACGATGAGCTGGCCGCGCCGCAGGTGCGGGGCGATCGCCTCCGCGGTGCCGACCACGTAGGAGAGGTCGGGTTCGCGATTATCCGTCAGTGGCGTCGGAACACAGATCAGCACGGCGTCGCACTGTGCCAGCAGGGCGTAGTCAGTGGTCGGGAAGAAGCCGCCCTCGCCGGCTGCCGGCGGGTGGTGCCGCAGCAGCGGTGTCAGCCGACTCGCCGGCAGGTGGCGGATGTAGGATTCGCCGGCGTGGAGGGCGTCCACCTTGGCGTTGTCGTTGTCGAAGCCGATAGTACCGAAACCGGTTTCGGCGAACGTTGCTACCAGCGGCAGGCCGACGTAGCCGAGACCGATGACGCCGACGACGGCGCGGTGCTGGTCGAATTTCGCGATGAGGTTGGTCATGGCGGTTTGGGTGCTCCTCTTAGCCTCGAACGAAAAATGGTCCGGTCGAGAATCGAGAGTCTACGGTCGACAGATGGCAGTGAAGTTAGTCCTCAGGGGGTCCAACGCCGAAGGCGTTCGGACCGTTCCTTCGTTTCAACAGGCACGCTCGGAGGTTCGGTTGGTGCGAGCGGGGTTCCGTCCCGACCGATCTTCACCGATGCAGTAGCCGCGCGTACGTGTCGACGTGCACCAGCACGATCGTCTTCCATTGCCGCTCGCGGCAGATGCGTTCTCGGGCGTCGGCGCCCATCCGCTCCCGCAATGCCGGATCCTGCATCACGCGCCGCAGCGCGGTGGCGAGCGCATGCGGATCGTCGGGCGGCACCAGCAGACCCGTGACGCCGTCGCGGATCAGCTCGCGCATCCCGCCGACGTCGCTGGCGATGACGGTCCGGCCGGAGGCCATCGCTTCGAGGGGCTTGAGCGGTGTTACCAACTCCGTCAGCCGCATCGCTTTGCGTGGGTAGGCGAGTACATCGTAGACGGAGTAGCACCTTGGCACCTCGTGATGCGGGATCGGTCCGGCAAAGACCGTTCGCTGGTGGACGCCCAGTGCCTCGGCCTGCGCCCGCAGGGCGTCCGCGACTTCGCCGCCGCCGATCAACAGAAGACGCCCGGCGGGGATGTCGCGAGCCACCGCCGCCCAGGCGGTGAGGAGGTCGTCAAGACCCTCGTAGCGGTAGAATGATCCGATGAAACCCACCACGGTCTTGCCGGCGAGGTCCCAGCGCTGGAGCAGATCGGGATCCTTCGGCAGCGGGTGGAACAGGTCCGTGTCGACGCCGTTCGGAATGAGATACAGGCGCTCGGCAGGGAGGCCGCGGCCCCGAATTTCGTCGCGCAAGCCGGTGCATATAGCCCCGACGGCGTCGGCCCGGCGCATCGCCGCCGTCTCGACGGCCCGGATGGTGCGGTACCGCAGCGATCCCTCGGTGTGCGTGCCGTGGTCGACGCCCGCGTCCTCCCAGAAGGCCCGGACCTCGTACACCACCGGCAGGCGCATGCGGCGCCCGACCCATAACGCCGGCCAGGCGGTGAGAACCGGGGAATGCGCGTGCAGGACCTCGGCACGGTGGCGCCGGGCGACCTCGGCGACCCGGGCGGCGAGGCGCCGCATGAGTCCCAGCTCGGCCATGCCGGGCAGGCTGTGCCTCGTCGCCGCGGTCCCGACTGGCGTGCGATAATACGTGATGCCGTCGATTGTCTCTTCCGCCGGTCCCGGCCCATGCTTGGGCGTCGTCACCGCCACCGGGTCGAGGCCGAGCTCACGCTGCGCCCGCAGGATGTGGTGGCTACGGCTGCTGTAGCCGCTTAGCACCGGCAGTGAGTGGTCGAGGACGTGGAGGACGCGGGTCATCGTTCTTGTGCGCGCGATACGACGATGGCGTCACGGAGTCGAATCACCCGTCACGGGCTGAATGCCGGCATGACGTGGCGGACGCCTGCCGTGGCTGGCACGCCATCGTCACCCCGGCGAACGCGGGGGGCCAGACGTCAGCGTACTCCCATTCCATCCGACGCCGGATGCCGGCTTGCGCGGGCATGACGACGATCCAGCCATCAGGGGCGTTATTGCACCTGCTGCAGCGCCCGCCGGTACTCGTCGACCACGTCCCTTGCCACCGCGTGCCAGTCGCGGGCGGCTGCGCGGGCGGCAATGGCGGCGCGGTCCCACGGCCGAGCCAGTGCCGCCTCGGTCGCGGTGACGAAAGCCGCCCCGTCCCAGTACGGCACGAGCGCGCCGTCGACGCCCGGCTCGACGAACTCGGCATTGCCGCCGACATGGGTGGTGACCACGGGTAGGCCGCAGGCGAGTGCTTCCATCAGCGCGTTGCACCACCCCTCCCAGCTCGTCGCCAGGCAGAAGAGGTCGGCGGCACTCATCCACTGCGCGATTTCGCCATGGACTTGCGGCGGAACGAGGCGAACTTGCTCGGCGAGCCGATGCCGCTGCACCAGTGCCTCGACCAGCGCTCGGATGGGCTTCCCACCCCCGTCACCACCGACGATCACGTACAGCAGGTCTGGATGGCGGGCGAGCAGATCGGGCAGCACCTCGAGTACGCGGTGCTGGCCTTTGCGCTCGATCAACGCACCGACCGACAGAAGGATACGGCGATCCTGAGGCAACCCGAGGTGCATACGCGCGGCCGTCCGATCGCGCGGATGGAACGTGCGGGTGTCGATGCCGTTAGGTATGACCCGGACCGGCAATCGGCCGATCCCGGCGATTTCCGCGGCGACCTCGCTCAGCGACGCGCTGACCGTAATGATTCGCGCCCGCCGTAGCGCCCACCGCATTTGCAGGCGCCGCAGCGGATACCGGCGCAGGCGGGCCTCGTCGCCGCGGACGGTAATCAACAGCGGGCATCCGAAGCTCGCGCTTAACAGGGCACCGGCAACACCGTCCGGATACGCGAAGTGTGCGTCGATGAGATCGAAACGGAACTTTGGTCGGATGCTCTGCAACAACGATCTGATGCAGAGCGCGTACAGCAGTGCATCGGCGGCTTTCGCTACGGCAGGGACCGACAGGAAGCGCGGGTGGTACACCGTCAGCCCGTCGCGTTGTTCGACCCGCGGCGTTCGTGCCACCTCCTCGCCCCGCCAGCGCGCGTTGGCCGGGAACCAGGGAATGGGCGAGACGACTACCACCTCGCACAAGGCCGCCACGTGCCGGATGCGCTCGTGCACGAACGTGCCGAACGTCGGCCGCGTGCTGCTGGGATAGACGGAGCTCAGGACGAGCGCGCGCATGCTTTGCGGGCCCGTCACACCTTCCGCGCAAACCGGTCGTGCCACAGGTTGAACACCAGAATGCTCCACAGCTCTCGCGTCCGATCCTTCAGGCCCGATCGGTGCTCGCGCCACAGCTTCTGCAGCATCGCCGGCTCGAACAGACGGTGGCGTCTGGCGCTGCCGAGGACGTAGTCTTCCACCAGCGGCGCGAGTTCGCGCCTCAACCACCCACCGATCGGCAGAACGAAACCCATCTTGCCCCGCGACAGGATGGCGTCGGGCACAAGGCCGCGGATTGCATCCTTGAATACCAATTTGCCCTGCGTTCCGCGCAGCTTAAGTGCCGACGGCAGGGCGGCTGCGTACTCGACGACGCGGTGGTCGAGGATCGGGCAGCGCACCTCCAGCGATACAGCCATGCTGGCGCGGTCGACCTTGGCGAGGATGCCGTCGGGCAGGTACGTCTTGAAGTCGATATACTGGATGCGCGACAGCGAATCCGGTCCGTCGGCCGCGTGGTACAGGCTCTCGAACAGCGAGGCGGTGCTATAACCTCGGAGATCGGCCTTGACGTCGCCGGCAAGGATGCCGGCCTTGTCGGCTTCGTTCACGCCGCTCACGGAGTGCAGGTACGCTTCCCAGGGCGTGCGGGCGAGGTTGGTGAGAAAGGTCTTGGCCCGAAACAGCTGTGGCAGGTAGTCCGCCTTCGGGTAGAGCGCGCCGAGCGTGCGGAACAACGGCCGGCGCAGCGCTGCCGGCACGAGGCTGCGTATCTGGTTCTCGCGCACGTCGAAATGGTAGCGCCGGTAGCCCGCGAAGTTCTCGTCGCCGCCGTCGCCCGACAGGGCCACGGTGACGCGTGACCGCGCCAGCTTGGAGACGTAGTACGTCGGCACGGCCGACGAGTCGGCAAACGGTTCGTCGTAGTGCCAGACCAGCTTCTGGAGCACGTCGACGGCGTCCGGCGTCACGACGTGCTCGTGGTGCTCGGTGTGAAAATGCTCCGCCACCTGGCGCGCGAACTGCAGCTCGTTGAAGGCGTCTTCGGGGAAGCCGATCGACGACGTCACCGCCGGCGACTCCAGGGCGCTGGCCATGAAGCCGACGACGGCTGACGAGTCGAGTCCGCCGCTGAGGAAGGCGCCCAGCGGCACGTCGCTGCGCAGGCGCATGTGCACCGACTCGCGCAGTACCTCGGCGAGTCCCTCGGCCGGTCGCGCCGGTACGGCACGGCCCGCGGCGAAGCTGACGTCCCAGTACCGGCGCTCCTGCACGCCGTCCCTGTCGGCCACCAGAACGTATCCCGGCGGCAGCTTGCGGACGGTGCGGAAGATGGACTTTGGCGACGGGACGTAGAGCAACGACACGTAATCGCTTAGTGCTTCGAGGTCGATGGTGCGATCCAGACCCGGATACTCGAGCAACGCCTTGATCTCCGACCCGAAGATCAGCGTGGCGCCGATCTGGGCGTAGTAAAGCGGCTTCTTGCCGAGGCGGTCGCGGGCGAGGAACAGTCGCTGCCGGCGCCGGTCCCAGAGCGCGAACGCGAACATGCCACGGAAGCGTTCGACGCACTCCTGCCCCCACTCCTCGTAGCCATGGACGATGCATTCCGTGTCGCAACGCGACTGGAAGCGATGGCCCTTGCCCTCTAGCTCCCGCGTCAGGTCCGGGTAGTTGTAGATCTCGCCGTTGAAGACGACCCAGACCGTGCCGTCTTCGTTGCTCACCGGCTGATGCCCGCCGGCGAGGTCGATGATGCTGAGACGGCGGTGCCCGAGCCCGGCCGGGCCGTCCAGGTAGTAGCCTTCGTCATCCGGGCCACGGTGGGTGAGGGTCCGCGTCATGCGCGTGAGGATGTCCCCACGTTCCGGGTCGGGCGCGTGGGCGCGGTCGAAGATGCCTGCGATGCCGCACATGGAGGCTTGAGGGCCTGAGGGCTTGAGGTTCTGTTGCAGTCGCCACCCCGGCTTCCGCAAGCATGACGACTTCCGCACGCTACGGGTGACCTTAGAACTGGCCGCCACCAAGCACCGACCCGTCGGGGTCAGCAGGAACTCAAAACCTCGTCGAGGATCCTCAGGTGCTGCTCCCAGGCGTAGTGAGTCAGTACCAAATCCAGCGCGGCGCCGGCGAGCGCCGCGCCGCGGCGCGGATCCACGAGGAGATCTGCAGTCGCCTCGGCGTACTCCGCTGCTGTGCGACATTCGACGACGTGCCGCACCGGCTCTGCCGCGAGTCCCGCGATGGCCAACGGGCTGGCAACGACGGGCACGCGCATGGCCATGGCCTCGAGTACCTTGTTCTGGACCCCGCGACCCAGTTCGAGCGGGGCAATATACGCTCGCGCCGCGCGGAAGTACGGACGCACGTCGGGCACGGAACCGGCCACTTCGAAGGTGCCGTGGCTCGCCTCCGCCACGCGTTGCAGGTCGGCGACCGGCCGATGTCCGACGGCGACGAAGCGGGCGGCTGGTACGCGCTGCCGAACCAGTGGCAGCACCTCGCGCGCCGTGAACAGGACAGCCTCGACGTTCGGCCGATAATCCAGGGCCCCGGTAAACAGAAACACGGGCTCCGGCGCCCAGTGCCCGGGCGGGGGCGGGACGAAGTACGTCGTGTCGACGCCGTTCGGGATCACCCGAACGGCTGGTGCGCCGGGACAGAACGAGCGAAACAGCTCCGCCTCTCCCACCGACACGAACAGCACGTGCGTCACTGCGCGACCGAATCGCGCCTCACATGCCCGCAGCCGTGCCGCTTCGAGTCGGTAAGCCCAGCGTAGCGGACCGCGCGACTGCGCAGCGTATTGGCGCCACTTCTCGGAATCCACGTCGACGAAATCGGCGATCGTGGCTGCTGCCCCCGTTGCGGCGAGGTACTGTGCCATAGTCGACGAGTAGGCCCACGCTACATCGACCGGTGCCGTGCGGACCGCTTCGACTACGGCGGCACGCATGGCCCCCGATTCGAAGAATCCTTCCGACAGGGACCGACCGCGCAGCAACGACCACGCCCCGCGCAGCAGCGAGAGCCGGCGATCGAGCGGCACGAGCCGAACGCTCCCGCAGAACGCCCGCAGCGCGTCCGCGACCGGGAGATCCTCCGGTCGATCGACGAACGCGACCAGGTGCACGTCGTGTCGCTGCGCAAGGTGACGCAGGTGGTGATAGGCGCGGAGTTTCTCCCCCTTGTTCGGCGGGTACGGGACACGATGCGCCAGGTAGAGGATGCGCATCAGCCGCGGTCACCTTCCGGGAGCAACGCCGCCGCCGCGCGACTCGACACCGCCCCGCGCAACGCGCCGTACCAGGCGAGACCGACGATCGCGTACAGCGGCACGTGCAAGGCGTTCTGGACCCACGCCGGAAGTTCGATCCGGACGGCCGTCTTCAGCGGCGCTGGAGTGGCCGACAGGTGCCAGAGCGCCGCCATCCATCCGAACGGCAGCAGCAGTCGCAGTGCGCGTCTCACGTATACAACGCCCCGAACCGCCGGATCAGAGGCGGCCCCAGTAGCTTGGTCAGGCCCAACGGCAATCGCGTCCACGCCTTGCGCAGGAACTGCATGCCCTCGCTGCTCATGCTGCGTTCGACCGCCGCCTGGCCGGCCGGTACGTACACGCGATACCGCAGCGGCTGTGGGTCGAAGCCCCAATGACACTTGAAGTCGTACGCCCCTGTGCCCTTCTTGCTGCGGCCGAAGTCGAAGGCCGTACAGCCGCGCTCCCGCGCGTAGCGCATCAACTCCCAGTACAGGAAGTCGTTGACCGCCTGACGGAAGTACTCGCGCCGGCTGCCGGCGTAGTAGGGCATCACGGTGTCGTTGAAAAAGAAGCTCAGCACCGCTGCCACCGGCGTGTCGCCGTGCCGGACCGTCAGCAGCGCGCACTCCTCGGGGAAACGCTCGCACAGGAGCTGGAAGTAGCGCCGCGGGAACACCGGCGTGCCCAACTGGTGTACGCTGCGGGCGTACAGGTCGTGAAACGCGTCGAGGTCGTCGAACCCGGCGCGCGACGTCAGGCCGCTCTGTTGACCGACCCGCACCATGCGCCGCTGCTTGCGCGGGATGGCTGCCATGTTCTCCTCGTCGGTCGGCTTGCGCAGCTCGAGGTGCTTCGCCTTGCGCTCGCGATAGAGGTTCAGGGCCGTCGCGTCGAGCGCCCGGCGCGCTTCATCGTCGACGGCGCAGATGCCGCCCTCGACGGCGAACGGTACCGACAGCAGCGTCGTGCCGCCGAGGATCGACCGCAGCTCGAACAGCGGCAACGCACCGACCATGGCGCCGTCCCGCCGTGCGCCGAGGTAGCAGGAACGAAAACCGAAGGCCCGCTCGAGGACATCCTTCCATCCCGTGAGATGAAAGAACGTGCCGCCGGGCGTGCCGCGGACGAACGCATCCCACTCGCCGGCGGGGATGCGTTCGTATGGGACGATGGTGGTTTGCATGGAGGGGGCTGAAGACTGAAAAGACTGAAGACTACTGAAGGCCGGGGAGGAGTTGAGAGTGGCGCGTAAGCAGCGGACAGTAGCTCCCAACGAGCGGCGAACGACGAAGGCCGGGCGTTCCAAGCTCTGCGGCAGCCCCCAGCCCTTAGCCTCTTTCCACCAGTACGGCTGCGATCCGTTCGGCGGCGTGGCCGTCCCAGAGCGGCGGGGCGTGTGCGGGCGGCATCGGCGCGGCCAGCGCGGCGCGGGCGCTGGACAGAATTCGTTCCGCATCGTTACCGACCAGGGTGCTGGTGCCGGCGGTCAGGGTCACGGGCCGTTCGGTATTGTCGCGCATCGTCAGGCACGGAATCCCGAGACATGTCGTCTCTTCCTGGATCCCTCCGGAATCGGTAAGGACGAGGCGCGCCGCCTCCATGAGGCGGAAGAAGTCCACGTAACCGACCGGCGACAGCAGCGTGAGACGGCCGTTGGCTTGCGGGCCCGCGGCCGGATCGAATTCCGCAACGTAACGGTTCAGGCCGAACTCGGCGATACGCGCCCGCGTCCGCGGATGGGCCGGGAACACGACGGGCACCTCGCGGGCCACTTGGCCGAGTGCATCGAGTACGCGCGCAAGCGTCTGCGGGGTATCCACGTTGCTCGGCCGGTGCAGGGTGACCAGGGCGTATCCTCCGGCCTCGCGTGACGGTAGACGCAGCCGCTCGAGGATCGTGGAGCGCGCCGCCAGGTCACGGCACCAGTGCAGAGAATCGACCATGACGTTGCCGACGAAGTGGATGTGCTCGGGCGGATGCCCCTCGCGGCGCAAATTGACGTTACCGCTTTCCTCGGTCGTAAACAGCAGTTCGGAGAGCGCATCGGTCACGATCCGGTTGATCTCTTCCGGCATCGTCCTATCGAAGCTGCGCAGACCCGCCTCGACGTGCGCTACGGGGATGCAGAGTTTCGCCGCCGTCAGCGCGCAGGCGGCTGTCGAGTTGACGTCGCCGACGACCAGGATGAGGTCGGGACGTTCTTCGAAGAGCACAGGCTCGAAGCGGCGCATGATCTCGCCGGTCTGGGTTGCGTGCGTTCCCGATCCGACGCCGAGAGTATGGTTTGGCGTGGGGATGCGCAGATCCTGGAAGAACGCCGCCGACATCTCGTCGTCGTAGTGCTGCTCGGTATGGACGAGGAGTGACATCAGAGGCTTCGAGAGATTTGGACGGATCCTGTCGAGCGCACGCAAGATCGGTGCGATCTTCACGAAATTGGGGCGGGCCCCGACAACCGAGAGGATCTTCATAATCCACGGCGCAGTGGAGTCTGGACCCCGGCGTTCGCCGGGACGACGGTGCTTGCCGCGTCCTTCATATGTCGAAGCGGAACGGCCACGTTGTACTGACCTGGAGGCGGACGCTGTTGCCGTTAATAGTCTCCCCCGACGTCTGATCGATGCCGGGTTCGGAGTCGCGCTGGCGGAAGCCGTATATGAATCCGGCGAACACGTCGCGCCACAGGGGATAGAAGAGTCCGATCTGGGTGTTCAACAGGTAGAAATCGGCACCGGTCGCGTCGAAGTTGGAATACGACAGATAAAACGTTCCGGTTAAACGATCGCCCAATTCGGCCCACGACGCGAGGTAGGTGTTCAGGGTGACCGAAGCGCCGGCGACGCCGACGCTCGGCGTAACGTTCTGCGACACGCCGGCGGTGACTTGCCAGCCCTCTTGCAGCAATCGGGTAATCGCCAGGTTGTAGACTGCATTGATGCGTTGGGGAGCGCCGCCTGTCTCGATCGAGTTGTTCAACGAGGCTCCGGCGGAGGCGACGCCGCTCCACATCTCGGAGTATTGGTAAGATGCTCCAATGTAGATCGCGTTGCTCTGGCTGTCGGGTGCGTTGGTGTTGTTGAAGCGGGAGTAAGCGTAGGAACCGTTGAAGGTTAACGACGGGCTCCACTGCCGGCCGAGGGTGACCAAGCCCCTTTGCACCAGGTTCTCGGCGTCCGGATCGGAGAACCAGCCGTAGCCGTTAGTGTACGCCAGGGTGGTTGTCCACAGGGGTGCAAACGCGTACGCGCCGCTGATCCCGAAGGAGTTGTTGATTGCGCTACCGCGCGGCAGGAAGACGGAGGCATTACCGGGATTGTTGTCCGAGGGATCGGAAACCGGAGGTGGAGTGGAGATCCCGCCGGGGCTGAGGATGAAGTTGAGGTCGCGAGTGTCCTTAGTGCGAACGAATCCGTCGTTGATCCCGAGCGAGAAACGTGGCGTCACCTGGTACGTCGTCGTCAGGAAGAACTGCTGGGCGTCGGCAATGTTGATCTGGCTCTGATCGGTCTGCCTCGCCAGATATACGCCGCTCGTGCCGGTGGCCAGCGTTGTGCGCGAGCGCGGGGTTTCGTAAGTCAATCCGAGCCCCAGTCTCACGCGGGTGAGGAAATCCCACTGCGGGTCCTCCCGGAAGAAGACGTTGTCGGTATACTCCTCGCTAAGGGTGACGCTGGGTATCAGGGTTAGCGGGTCGGCACGCGCCCCACCGAGTGGCCAGAGGCTGGCCCCAACGAGCAGCCAGAGCCAGGTCGCGGCCTGAAAGCTCGCCGCCACCCTCATCACGGCCGTCCCACCACGCCGACCACCGTACCCGCGAGGGCGGGCGTTCGCATATCCAGTTCGGTGGCGCAGCCTTTGCGAAAAACGTCTCGCAACGGGGCAAAACGGTGATCGCGCAGCAGCCGCCGCAAGCGGCGCTCTGTTTGTGCGAGATTGGCATACTGACGCAATCGCGCGGAGGCGCGAGCCGCAAGCCGGGGTTGGTCGACGTCGAACTCCCAGGGGTGCACGTAAACCATCGCCGCTGCCCCGTCGACCCGATTGATGCGGCGGATTGCCCAGCGTGTGACGGCATAGGGAAGCAAGCGAAAGTACCCTCCTCCCGCGACCGGCAGGGTCATGCCAGCGAAGCGCACCGTCGATGGCGGGATCTCGAGCAACGTTCCCGCCGTGCAGCGGATGCGCACTGGGAATCGGCTGAATCCCGGGATCCCGTAAATGTCGTGCCGCACCGGGAAGACGCTGGAGTCCCACTCGAACCCTTCCTCGACCAGAATGTCGAAGGCCCACGGCGTTCCGGCGACAATCGACCAGCTCGCGGCCCGAAAGCCGGTAACGCGATCCCCGAGGGCCTCCTCGAGGATGCGCTTGCCGCGAACCACATCGGCGCGAAAACCGTCCGCCCCGAGTTTGTAGACCAGGCGGTGCGCGTAGCCATGCGATGCCACCTCGTGCCCGCGTCGCGCGATGTCGCGCACCAACCCCGGCCAGCGCTCCGCCACCCAGCCGAGGACGAAGAAGGTCGCGCGCGTATCGAGTTCGTCCAGAAGGTCCAGCACTTTGAACGTGTTGCCCTCGACCCGGTGCGGCAACCCGTCCCACTGCCCCGGATCGACCGCGTCGTCCATCGCATTGGGATGGAAGTACTCCTCGACGTCGACGGTGAGAGCGTTGACGGTCATGGCGCGGCAACCTCGGTCGCCGTTCCGGTGCGATCGGGCGGCGGGACCCGATGTCGCATGCCGCGGACACCCGATCCCAACCCCCGGCTTTCGCCGGGTTCGGTCTCGCCGCCCTGAGGGCAGGGGGATCCCGGCCAGCGTCGGAACGGCGCAGGTCGTCCGTCAATCGGGTGCGGTTGGACGATCATACCCGTAGCGGCCGTATCGATACTGGTAGTAATCGGACAGGTTACCCTCGGTGCCGTTGAGGACGATGCCGAGAAAACGCTCCGACCCGAGCATCTCGATCGCTTTTTGCACGGCGGCGCGAGGCGTTATGCCGGCGCGGACGACAAGGAGGACATGGTCTACGTGACGGGCAAGGACGAGTGGGTCGGCGGTAAGGAGCAGCGGCGGCGCATCCACGATGACGTAGTGTCGCGGGTTGGCCGCCTTGATCTCGGTCAGCAACGTTGCCATGCGATCGGAGGCGAGCAATTCGGTCGACAGGCCAGACTCGCGCCCTGCCGGCAGCAGTCGTAGATGTTGGTGTTCGGTTGCTCGCAAGCATTCGCTCCAGCGTGCATCGCCAAGCAGGCAGTCGGCAAGTCCGTTGCCGCCGCGGATACCAAACCACGAGCCGACGTTAGGACGCCGCAGGTCGGCGTCTACCAGGATAACTCCCGCTCCGAGACTGGTCGACAGCGCGAAGGCGAGATTGGTCGCGCACAGGGTCTTGCCCTCCTGGTCGAGGGCGCTGGTGACCATGAACGTACCGAACCCAACTGTTTCGATACGGCTGCGCAGGACACGGAACCGCTCGCCAACAGCGGTGCCCCGACCGGCCTTGAACAACGGGGTCGGCACGCTTTCCCGTGCCCCCGGGACACCCCTGAGGAGCCACTGGCGGAGACCGGAGCGAAGGCGTTTCCAACGGCCCGAAGCCGGTGGTCGCGTTGGCGGTACGGGGGCGGGCGACGTCGGGACAGGAAACGGCGAAACCGGGGTCGGTGCCCCCTGGGGCGCCGTGAGGTCGCCGAGATGGCGGGCATCGGCTTCACGCTGGGCCTTGCGGAGCGCTTCGAAGATTTCACTCATGAGTCACTAGAGACGGAATCCGTCACCCCGGTGAAAGCCGGGATCCAGACTCCACAGTGCCACGTTCCATCCGACTCTGGGTGGCGGCTTTCGCCGGGATGACGGGCGAAAGCCGCATGGCCTGACCAGCCGGCCCGGCGGGAGCCTCGCCCTCCCCATCTTGACGACGGCTCAGTACAAGAACTTCGCATATAGGATCTGGGTCGCCAGGCCGATCACCAGCGCAGCGACGCTTGCCGCGACGACGGTCAGCCGGTATACGCGTCGGCGTTGCCTGACTTCGGGAGTCTCCACCTGCGGGATCGCCGCGAGAACCGTAATGCCGGTGCCGACGAGCTCCTCGGCCGATCGGTATGACGAGTCAAGTTGCCAGAGCAGGATCGGGATAGCGATTGCCAGGGCAAGGCTCAGGGCGGAGCCGGCCGCCAACAGCACCGGGCGATTCGGCTTCAGCGGCGCCTGCGGGCGACTGGCCGGGTCGAGCACCCGAAATCGTTCTGCCTTCTGCCGGCGTTCGAGGCTTTGCGAGAGTTGCGCCTCCAGTTTCTTGTCGAGTAGTCGCTGGTACTTGTCGCGGGTCACGTCGTAATCGCGGGTGATTTCTTTGAGCTCCTGCTCGCGTACGAAGGCGTTCTCGACCCGCTGTTGATAGGCCTCGATCGCCTGCTTCAACCTTGCCTCTTCTTCTTGCAGCCGTCTCACCTCGCCTGCCGTTTGCGCAACCGCCTGGGCAAGCTCCGGCGCCACGGGTCCCGCGGTGACCCCGTCGCCCCGGCCGGTGCGGAGCTCCGCACGCAGGCGATTGATCTGGTTCAACGTCTGCGTGACGTCGGGGTGGTTGTCCGTATAGCGGCTGCGAAGATCGCTCAGCTCGGTTTCGAGTTGGCGCAGGCGAGCGGCCGGGCTCAGTGCCGCCCCCGGCGCTCCACCGGGCCCGGGGAGCGGTGGACGAAAGGCCTGGGCGTCGGCCACCTGCCTGTCCAGTATGAGCTTACGTTCCATTGTTGCCGACAGTGCCGAGCTGGTAGTTTGCAATTGCTGTCGGTACCCCTCCAGGGCGTGCATGTTCGCATCGCGCTGCTCGGGGAGTTCGCCCATGTAACGCTGCTTGAACGTCTGTATTTTGGTTTCCTGTTCGCCGAGCTGCTTGCGGACCTTCTCCAGCTCGGCCTCGAGGAATTCCGTCGTTCCGCTGGCGTGCTCCTCGCGAATGCGCAGGTTCTCGTCGATGTAAAGGGCGGCGAGCCGTGCGGTTACCTGCTGCACCACGGGAGGGGCCATACCCTCGTAAGAGATGCGGAAGGCGTTGTCCGACGGGTACACCTGCACTTTGACCTTACGCCGCATAGTATCGACGATCGATTCCATCGGCATGCCGGAGACGCGGAGCTCCTTGTACAGATCGAGGTCCTTGATAATTCCTTCGAGCCGGGTGCGACTGAGGACTTCCTGGTTCATCGCCTGCAGCCGCTTCTCCAGCAATTGCGTCACCGTGGCCTTCACGTATGCCTCCGGGACGTTCTGCGGTTCCACCATGATGAGAGTGGTCGACTGATACATGTTGGGGAGCGAGTACACGACCGTACCCGTGAGCAGCAGGCCAACAAGCAGTGTGCACACCGCTACGAGGCGGTAGCGAAAGACCGCATTGGTGTACTCGAGGATGGGCAACGTGGTGGGCATGGAGGAGTGGAATCAGGGGACTACTACAGTGTCGTCCGGTTGCAGCACGAGGTCAGGTTCTCGGCCGGAGACGATGGCGTCATAGTTGACGTCGAGCGGTGCTGCCGCACCGGCGCGGACGACGCGGATGTCGTTCCGGTCGGCGAAGTCGCTAAAACCCCCCGCCACGGCAATCGCCTGAACGAGGGTCTGATTGGGCCGCAGGTCGTACGTGCCCGGGGCTCGGACGTTGCCGCTAATGAAAAAGCGCCGGCTGGTTGTATTGAGCCGCACAACGACGTTTGGGCTGTCGATGTACTTCACCAGTCCCTGACGAATGGTTTCGCTGAGCTGCTCGGGGGTCAATCCGGCGGCCTGAACGTCTCCGAGTAAGGCTACCGTGATCTTCCCGTCCGGTCGCACCTGCACGGGACCGGAAAGCTGCTGCTCGCGCCAGACGATCAGTTCGAGTTGGTCCCCGGGGAGGATTTCGTATGGATTGCCTGCCGGGGCTTCGGGTGGCCTGGGCGCACGCGAAGCCGCGCAGCCGATTCCCAGCGCTAGGATGGCGCCCATAGCTCCGCCCATGACCATCCACCGGCATCGCATTCTCCGGCGTGGTTGCTCCATCGTTTCTCCCTCGCAGCCGGCGCATGCTCCAACGATCGCCGACGGTCTGACGACGCAGCCCGGGAGCGAGCCCGGCCTGTCCACGATTCACACACTAGCGGACTTTTGCGGCCCTCGCACTCGCAAAGGCGCGATTCCGCAACGGGGTTGTATTACTCCGGAGAGTAAACGGGAATCAGCGGCTTCCCCATCCGAACAGGATGATCTTCACCGTCCGCAGCAGGATGAAGAAGTCCATCAGGGTCGACAGGTTCTTTACGTAGTAGAGATCGTACTCGAGCTTGCGCCGGGCGTCCTCCACCGTCGCTCCGTAAGGGTAGTTGACCTGGGCCCAGCCGGTGATGCCGGGTCGAACCGCGTGGCGGTAATCGTAATAGGGGATCACTGACTGCAGCATGCCGACAAACTCCGGCCGTTCGGGCCGTGGCCCGACGAATGACATTTCTCCACGGATCACGTTCCACGCCTGCGGGATCTCGTCGATGCGCAGCGACCGCAACCACCGTCCCAACCACGTCACGCGCGGGTCGTCGACCTCCGCCCACTTCGGTCCGGAGTCCCTCTCTGCATCGATGCGCATGGAGCGAAACTTGTACAAACTGAAAAGGGTGCCGTTGATGCCAACGCGGGTTTGGCGGAAGAGAACGGGGCCGCCGTCGCCGAGCTTTATCGCGGCGGCGACCAGCGCCGCTACGGGCGCAGTGACCACCAGCACGCCTCCGGCGACGATCAGATCGATCAGCCGCTTCAGAAAACGGCTGCCGCGCGAGCGTACGAATCCTTCGGAGAAGATCAACCACCGGGGGCTGAGGTCGGCCAGGAAGATCCGCCCGAGCAACCGCTCGTAAAAGGTGTGTCCGTCGAGCACCTCGAAGCCCTGCGCCTTGCACGTCAGGAGGTCGTCTACCGGCAGCATATCGCCGACGTCCGCCGTCGCCACCAGGATGCGGCTGATGCGGCGCGTGGCGGCGAAGTCGGCTAATTCCCTCGACGCAATTACCGGCAGCGGGGTCAGAGTACCGCCACGCCGCGATCCTAGAGGAATCGTGCCGATCTCCTCGGGGCCTACGAAACAGCATACCTCCTGAGCCAATTCCGAGCGCCGGGTGATCTCCTGAGCGAGTCGCCGGCCCTCCGGTCCGGTGCCGACGATGGCAACGCGGCTCGTCAGGCCAAGCCGCACCAACACGCCGTCGATATGGGTACGCACGCCCAGAACGAACCCCGTCGTTGCCGCCAGGTGCAGCAAAATCAGGTCGGAGCTGAACTCCAGCCAGTGGGTGAACAGGAGAAGCGCGGCGAACACGATTGCCAGCACACTGAAGGTGCGGATCGACGCCGAGATCAGCTCGCGCCGGACCTGCATATGCTCGAAGTTGTAAAGATCGCAATAGTAGAAGCTGGCCAGGTATAGGACCGCGGCGAAACCGACCTGCTGCGCCAGTTGAGCGAGGTTCAAAGAGGACTGCTGAAGGGTGCGCTCCAGTGCGAACAGGACCGCCAGGCTGAGCAGTATCCAGGCCGTCTCGACCAGGACGATCGTTACGCTGCGGGGCGACAGATGGCGGATCATTCGACGCCCCCGAGGGCGTGTCCCGGCACCGCTATCAAGGGGCCGGACTCGCCCGGCCGTCGGTGCGGTCCGCGCAGCAATTGCCACAGCCCCACCCGCGCCACCGCAACCAGACCGAGGTCGCTCACGACGCCGGCGACGTGTTCGGGGCCGATTTGGCGGCGGTCCCGCACGAAACCCGCGAGCAGAGCATGATCGCAGATGACATTGATGAGTCGCGGTGTGCCGCCGCTGAACCGGTAGACCGCCACGAAGGTTGCTGGCAGGAAGAGGTCCGGCTTTCCGCCGGCCGCCTGCACCCGTGACCGCATGTACGCCACCGTCTCCGCGAAAGTCAGAGGGCCAAGCTGAAACCGCAGCGCGATGCGTTGGCGCAATTGGCGCAGGTCGCGGGCCTCCAGGCGAGCGATCAGCTCGGGTTGCCCCACCAGCACGACCTGGAGGAGCTTCGCCTGCGAGGTCTCGAAATTCGACAGCAGGCGCACCTCTTCCAGCACCTCGGCAGGAAGGGCGTGGGCCTCGTCAAGCACCACGACGACACGGGTGTCCGCGGCGAACTGTTCCAGAAGGAACGTATTGAGGGCCCGAATGGCGCCCAGTACCGTCGCCTGCTCGGGCAGCCGGAACTCGCTCAGCAGGTGCGCATAGAGTTCGGCTCGCGACAACCCGGGGTTGAAGAGGATCGCCGTACGCACCCGGGAACCCAGTTCCGCGAGGATGGCGTGGACCAGAGTCGTCTTACCGGTGCCGACCTCGCCCGCCAGAACCGAGAATCCCTTGCGCTCGTCGATGCTGTGCACGAGGCCCGCCAGGGCCTCCCGGTGGCGCCGACTGAGGAAGAGGAAACGCGGGTCCGGATTCAGTGTGAACGGCGCGGCGCGGAAGCCGTAAAAGTGGTCGTACAATGCCATGTTGGCAACGAATGGTTGACGTGCCTGCCGGGGCTTTCTTTCCTGGAGGCTCGAATAGCCAGGGGTACCGGTTTCCCCACCGATAGCTCGCCGCGTCTGCCCACGCGAATTGCTTTCCAGCACATAGGTGCCCCCCGGGCATCGGATTTGGGCCTCATGTTTCGTTGTCGGCGATGCGAAGTCAAGCGCCTAATACGCTGCTACGGGCAGATAAGCGCTGATTCCGAGTGCGTGGTGGCAAGAAGGCGTCTATGATGGGTTGGTCGCGTTTCCGCGCGGAAAGGCGGAGGAATCCTTTGGTGACTGACGTCAGCGCCGCGCTCGCGGTGGCGGCCGCCGTATTCGCCGTGGTCACGGTGTGGCGTGAGCCGGCGGGGCGGCGGATCGAGCGTAGCTTCGTGCTCGGTCTGACCCTGGTGGCGTGGTGGACGGTGGCGACCGCGATCGTTGTTCGCGTTCCTTTCTGGACCGCGGCCGAACGTATGTTCCTCGGCTTGCACTGCGCGGCGTCGGCCCCGTGGTGGTATCTCGCCGCGCGGTTGAGCGCCGGCGGCGCAGCGGGTGTCGTCGGCCCGTGGCGTACGGCGATCCTTTTGCAGGCGGCCGTCTCGTTGTTGGCGGCGGTCGCGGCTGGCGCGGCGGGGATCGACTGGGTGACCGGCATCGGCAGCGAGCCAACGGTAGTACTAAGTCGGCTCGGGACCGCGGCGGTCGGTGTCGGTGCCGTCCCCGCCGTAGTCGGGCTGGTTCTCGTTGGTCGAATGCTTGCCGGCGGGAGCGTCGGCCTGCCGGTACTGGCAGTCGGCGTAACCGCGGCCATGGCGGGGGTCCTGTGGGCATCCGTCGGCATGCTCTGGCGCGGGTACTTCACGATCGGGTGGCTGATCTCGCCGGCGGTGGTGGTCAGCCTCGCGGCGGTGCTCTGGGCCGTCGGCCTCGTCTGGCCCGCCGCCCCGCGGCGGCCGGCGCCGTCGCGCCGCTTCGTGTTCGAGACGATTGCCGTCGCCGTGGTGCTCGTTTACCTGCTGGCGGCGCAATCGATAGTCGCGCTGGTCGCCCGGATCGCCGCCGGGGTTGCACCGGTGTTGCCGGTGATCGTTGCTGCCCTCGCGGTGGCCGCGTTCTTGTTGGCGGCAGGCTCGCAGCGCGTGCGCCATTATTTCCGGGGGGCCATCGGACGATACCTGTTCCGCAGCAAGCACGATTACGGCGAGGTGTGGATTCATCTGACCGAAATGATCGCCAGAGCGAAGGGGCCGGGCGACCTCCTCCAGCGTGCCGCCCTGTTCTGCCGCGATCTGCTCTACGTCTCGGAGGCGAGTGTGTGGCTGGTCGGGCCTTCGGGCGCCGTCGCCCGGGCGACGACGACCCGGCCCGAATCCGGCCCCCCGGCGGAGATTGAGCCCAGACCCGTCGACGACGCCACCGCCGACGACCATGCCGTCGCGTTCGCGTGGGCCGCCGGGTGCGCCCTGGCGTCACCGCTCCGGCTCAACGGGCAAGTGCTGGGCTTTCTTGCCGTCGGGGTGCCCGGCGAAACCCGGCGCTTCGACGACGAAGATCGTCGGGTCCTACAATACATCGCTGCCCAGGTGGCCAGTGCCGTCGCCCTGTATCGTTCCGGCGAGGAGGTGGCCGAAGCGCGCGAGGTGGCCTCGTTTCACCGCCTCTCTGCCTTCATCATTCACGATCTCAAGAACCTGGTCGCGCAGCAGTCCTTCGTCTTGCAGAACGCGTCGACGTATCGCCACGATCCCGCCTTTATGGCCGATGCCCTGGAGGCTTTCGACGACTCGACGAACCGCATGCGTGCCCTGATCGAGCGACTGCGCGCCCGCGGCGAGGCCGGTGCGGCGGTTCCCGCTGTGGTGGCACCGTGGGATCTCCTCGATCTGCTCGGAGAATTGCTGACCATGCCGCGCGTTGGGCGGCGTCCTGGTTGCCGGATCAGTCTGCTTCGACCCGAGCAGGGAGGACCGTGTCTGGTTACCGCCGATCGCAACAGCCTGGGACAGGTGTTCGAAAACCTGCTAATCAACGCCGTCGAGAGCCTGCCGGCGGAGGGGGGCGATCTTATCGTACGCATCGCGAGAGACGGACCGCAGTGGCGCATCGCCGTCAGCGACACCGGCTGTGGCATTCCGGAAGCGTTTCGGCGCGAGCACATGTTCCGGCCGTTTCGCACCACCAAGCCCGGAGGTCTCGGGATCGGCCTTTACCAGTGCCGATCGCTGGTCGACGCTGCCGGCGGCTCGATTACGGTGCGCAGCCGCGAAGGTTATGGTACCGAGGTAACAGTGTGTTTACCGGCGGCTCCGGGGCCAGCGACCGAATCCAACCCACATCAGAAGGACCAAGATGCCGAAACCCCGTCTGCTGATCGTCGATGACCACGAACACATCCTGAAGCAGCTCGCCTGGGCGCTGAAGGAGGACTTCGATGTGCACACCGCCCTCAGTAAAGCCGAGGCGCTGGACAAATTGCGCGAGGTGCGCCCGAGTCTGCTGACAGTCGATCTGACGTTGTCTCCGTACGGAGGCCCGCGACGCGAGGGGTTCGACGTCCTGGCGGCGGCGTTACGCCTCGATGCGGCGATCAAGGCTATCGTGATCACCAGCGATCAGGATGAAGCGACGGCCATGGAAGCGGTCCGGCTCGGAGCGTTCGACTACTTTACCAAGCCACTGCCGCTGGAGGAGCTGCAGGCCGCCCTGAAGCGCGCCGCCTATCGTTCCGATCTCGAACGCCGCGCACAGCGGGCAGCGGACGTGCCCGCGACGGTGGCGGGAATCGTGGGAGAGTCGGCGGCCATGGTGGAACTGTGTGGTCTGGTGCGGCGGGTGGCGCAAACCGACCTGACCGTGCTGATCCTCGGGGAAAGCGGGGTGGGTAAGGAACTCATCGCGCGCGCGGTGTGGTCGCTCGGCGGGCGCGGCGACAAGCCGTATGTGGTAGTGAACTGCGCGGCAATCCCCGAGACATTGCTCGAGAGCGAGCTCTTCGGGCACGAGAAAGGCTCGTTCACAGGGGCGCACGCGCAGAAGAAGGGCAAGCTGGAAGTCGCCGACACCGGCACGGTGTTCCTCGACGAGATCGGCGATCTGAGCCCCGGCCTGCAGGCGAAGTTGCTGCGCTTTCTGCAAGAGCGAACCGTCGAGCGGGTGGGGTCGACGCGGCCGATCAAGCTCGATGTGAGAGTGGTTGCGGCGACGAATCGCGACTTGCAGAGCGACGTGCAGGCGAAGGTGTTCCGCGAGGACCTGTACTACAGGCTCAAGGTCCTGCCGGTGCGCGTGCCGCCCCTGAGGGAGCGCGGCGACGATGTCATTCTGCTCGCCAACTACTTCCTCGACCGGGCCGCGGCCGATACCGGCGCCCCGCGCCGGCGGTTGAGTCGCGATGCCGAGACCGCGCTCATGCGCCACCACTGGCCGGGGAACGTGCGCGAGTTGGAGAACGTCATCCGTGCCGCGGCGGTAACGTGCACGCGCGAATCGATCGCCGCCCGGGACCTCGATCTCGGTCCCGAGGCCGCCGGGCCGACAGGTCTACGCGACGCGCGCGACCAGGTCGAACGTGCGATGATCGAACGCGCCCTGCAGCGCAACCAGGGCGTTGTCAGTCACGCCGCCAAGGAACTCGAGATCAGCCGGGTGACGCTGTACGACCTGATGCAAAAGCACGGCATCCGCGTGGGCGACGGTGGTCAGGGCAACGGAGAGAACTGAATCCAACGATTGACGCGCGCCGCTCGCAAAGCAGAGATGACCAAGGGCCGCTTCTGCAAGAAGCGGCCCTTCGTCGTTGAGCGCAAGCTGACCGTTGATCGGGCGACGGCCTCTCGGTGCGGATCTATCTCTTAATCCGGCGCTTCAGATACAGAGCGGAAAGGCCAATGCCAAGCAACGACAACGTCGCCGGCTCGGGGATCGCAGCCGACTGTGTCGCGCTCCAGTTAAACGCCGCACCTGTTTGGTTCGCCGTGAAATCCCACTGGCCCGGGGTGTCATCGCGGCCCGTCATCTTCGCGAAGCCGAACCCCTGCAGCACGATCGAATTCGCCGTCTGGGACACCAGGGTGACAGTCGTAAGATCCAGACTCCAGGTTGTCGCTCCACTCGTCAGCGTCCAGAAGGTCGCGATTGGCGCGAGTGGAAAACTTGCGGAGCCGGGCCCAGCAAACGCGAAGTCCTTGATCGTGCCGGCCGCGAAGTCGGGCATGCCCGTATAATCGCCCACCTGGGAACCGGCGCTGACGAAGAACGATCCCGTACCCCCCAGGAAGGGCGGTCGAAAGTCGATGGCGGTGGCCGTCGATGTGGTGGCCGGCAACGCGGTTGCGCCGTCATACGGACGCCACAGTCCGGTCATACCGAAGGCCCCGTTGATGAAGGGCAATGCCTGGGCGGCCGGAGCCCATAACACAAAGCCAAGCACGACCAGCATGGATACCGCGCCCGTTAGAAAACCGGATTTGCCACGCTCGCTTCTCATCATCTCAGTCCCCTCCTCGGTCATATCCGACCGATCACGACTATATTATGGGTCCGTCCGAGACGGCCTACGTGTTTGGGGAAAAGCAAAGGACGTGCCTACAGCGGATTGCGACGCGCCGGCAGGACTAGTGAGGTGCAACCGGGTGCACGCCCCGGTGGATCGTAAGGGAGCGCGACACGACGGGCCGATACAGGCCGATTACGGTCAATTGATTCAGCCTTGTTTCCAATGGGTTGCACTTGGTGATTCCGCCGCGTTCCGGGTGTAAGGAAATCCGACACGGGGCGCGGGCCGAAGGGCCCGAATTCATGAGTCCGGGGACGTTTACAGACTCGGAATGGCCGGGTTCCCAGCGCCCGACTCCGTTTCAGGAACTGAGGATCCCGGGGGCTTGAGGTTTACAGCGGGCCGGCATATGTGGCGCGCATCGCTGCTGGGTGGGCCGGGTGACGCTGCCCCTCAACCGGCACCCTGGCCCGCACACCGGCCTGCCCCGACGGAGAACGCTCATGCCGACCGAATCCGCCTCCCGCGCCCTGCAGATGCTTCGCGACGGCAGTCAGTTCGAATGGCACGTCATTCCGCTCCTGCTCCTCGTCCTGTACGTCTATGCCAACGAAATCGAGCACCGGAACTGGAACGTCGTCTTTGCCGGCCTCGCGCTCTGGGGCATGGACTGGTTCAACGAGATCTGGAACGGCCTGGTCTTCTACTTCACCGGCTACGCCCCGGCCTGGGGCGCGCCGGCCGGTACGGCTTACCTCATCCTCGTCGGGCTGAACATCGAGATCTCGTTGATGTTCGCCATCATGGGCGTCGTGGTTGCGAAGACGCTGCCGAAGGACAGGGCGGTGAGGATTCTCGGCGTGCCGAACCGCTGGTTCGTGGCGGTTGCCGCCTCCGTATTCTGCGTCCTCATCGAGGTTCTGCTGAACGCCATCAACGCGCTGACCTGGGACTACTGGTGGTGGAACGTCCGCATGCCGTGGCTGATCTTCCTGTTCGGATATCTGACGTTCTTCATCGTCGCGTTCTGGGTCCACGATCTGCCGACGATCCGGCAGAAAGCGCTGGCGGTCGGTGCGATCTACGCCTTCGACCTGGCGTGCTTGATTCTCTTCATGGGCGTGCTGGGGTGGATTTGAGGTCTGCTACCCGCTGCCTCATCCAATGACCTCGCCCCGGGCGAGCCGCTGCAGGAACTGCCGCAGCGGCAGGACCTCGATCTGTCCATCCTGGAGCGCCTCGCGGCCCAGGTAGACGCCGAACGCCCGCCGTATTTGCCTGGCCTGCCGTAGTGGTTGGGGAGCGCCACAGGGCTGCGGCAAAGTCGTTGACGGAGGGTGTACACCAAGCGTGCCCCTCGATACACGGCCCAAGAAGACGGGCCGTTACTCGGGGCGAACGGTTATGTGGTCTCGCTGAAGCCGAAAGACCCGTTTCGGGGCGAACGGTTATGTGGTCTCGCTGAAGCCGAAAGACCCGTTTCGGGGCGAACGGTTATGTGGTCTTGCTGAAGCCGAAAGACCCGTTTCGGGGCGAACGGTTATGTGGTCTTGCTGAAGCCGAAAGACCCGTTCGAGCCGAGTAGCCGCCCTCTTCTGGCGGCGTATCGAGGCTCTGTCGGCGACCCTGGGAAGCGTCAGCTCGCGTGTATACATCGCCAGCAGAATAGCGGTAAAAATGCTGGCGGTCTATGCACGAGTGACGGGCGGTGCGCCCGCGGGCGCGGCCCTTCACTCGGTCGAAGCCAGCTTTTCGGGTAACTGTTCGTCCAGCGCGAGCTCGCCGTCCGATTGCCGGCGGATCATCGACGCCACGTAATCGTACCGGCGCCAGTAGACCACTCGTTCGACGGCGTCGGCGGGGTCGCGCAACGGGTGTTTGTAGACCCATTTCTCGTTGAAGCGGTACCCGTGCTCTTCGCGTTCCCGCGGTTCGTTGACACTGCCTTCGGTGACGTCGGGCGTCCCGAAGTGCTTGACGACGCGATTACGATGGATCGAACCCGGCATGGTCGTACCTTCCGCGCGTCCCGGTTCAGATCGCGAAGCTGTCGGGCCACGGGCAGCGGCCTTCGTGAACATGTCGCTCGAAGTCGGCGCGGAAACGGCGCATGAAATTGCCGGCCGCCCACGCCGCCGCGTCGGACAGGGCGCAGATCGTGTGCCCCTCCATGTACCCGCACACGCGGTCGATCGAGGCGAGGTCTTCCATGCGTCCGTCGCCGTGATCGATGCGCTTCAGCAGCTTATAGATGAAGGCCGTTCCCTCGCGGCACTGCGTGCACTGGCCGCAGGTCTCGTGGCGAAAGAATCGTGCGATGACGATGGCGGCGCGCACTACACAGACCGAATCGTCGAGGACCACGATGCCGCCGGTACCGAGCAGAGAGCCGGCCTTCTGCAGCGAGTCGTGATCCATGCGAACGTCGATCTTGTCTGCCGTCAGCACGGGCATCGACACGCCGCCGGGAACGATTGCCTTGATCGGCCGCCCGGTCGATACGCCGCCGGCGTGCTTTTCGATAATGTCTCGTAACGGCGTACCGAGCGGGAGCTCGTAAACTCCCGGTCGCTTCACATGGCCGCTGATGCCGAACAGGGTGTTGCCGGTGCTCTTGTCTGTCCCGATGCGTTTGAACCAGTCGGCGCCGCGGGCGAGGATGACCGGGACGTGGGTCATCGTCTCGACGTTGTTGACCGTCGTGGGCGAGCCCCACAGTCCAGAGCCGGCCGGATACGGCGGGCGCTTGCGCGGCTGGCCCTTCTTCCCCTCGATGGATTCGAGCATGCCGGTCTCTTCGCCGCAGATGTAGGCGCCGGCACCGCGTTGCACGTACACGTGGAAGCTGTGGCCGCTGCCGAACACGTCGGTGCCGAAGTAGCCCCGGGCGTACGCGGCCGTGATCGCCTCCATTAGTGATTCGTACGGCTGCGTGTATTCGCCCCGCAGGTACACGTAGGCGGCGCTGCCGCGAATGGCGCGGCCGGCGATCAGCACACCTTCGAGGAACTGATGCGGGTTGCGCTGCAGGATCTGCCGGTCCTTAAACGTTGCCGGCTCGCTTTCGTCGCCGTTGACGGCCAGGTAACAAGGCTTGGCCGACTCCTTCGGCATGAAAGTCCACTTCAACCCGGTGACGAAGCCGGCGCCGCCCCGGCCGCGCAGGCCCGACAGCTTGACCTCCTCCGCGATCTCTTCCGGGGTCAGGTCGCGCCACGCGCGTTCCGCCTGTTTGTAGCCTCCTGCGGCCACGTACGCGGCAAGGTCGCGGCGGGCGACGCCGTTCGGAGGCAGCAGGTAGCCCTCGACACCCTCGGGAATCATCGATACTTCCGGCGCCGGCCGTCCGATCGGCTTTCCGGCGAGCAGCGCGTCGATGTCGGCGCCGGTCGCACGTTCGACGAACGGTTCGTTGTTGACCTGAACCACCGGTGCGGTGCCGCACGACCCGAGGCACTCCACCTCCTGGAGCGAGAATTTGCCGTCCGCGGTGGTCTCGCCGGCCTGGATGTTCAGCGCCGATTCGATCTGCCGGACCAGCTTACGCGAGCCGCCCATGGCGCAGGCGATATTGGTGCAGACCTGAATGTGGGACCGGCCCCGGGGGCGGTCGTGGTACATCGGGTAGAAGGACACCACCTCCTGCACGTGTACCGGCAGCAGGTCGAGCAGCTCGGCGATTTCCTCGACGGCGGCGCTCGGCACGTGTCCCAGTTCCGCCTGCGCGAGGTGCAGGGCGGCGAGCAGGGCGGCGCGCGGTTGCGGGTAGTTCTGCCGCTCCATGAGGATGCGGGCCCGGGTGTCGGCCGAGAGGACGTAGGTCTTCCCGCCGGTTGACCCGTCGTCGACCGCGACCGGCTTTGCGGCGGGGTGCTTAACGATCACATTCGCCTCCGATCATGTTGATCATGTCGAACGTCGGCACCATGTCGGCGAGGAGGCGCCCGCGGATCATGCGGGCCAGCGGCTGGGTATTCGAGAAGCTCGGCGTGCGGGCCCGGCATTTGTAGGGCTTGCCGGTACCGTCGCTGACGAGGAAGAAGCCGATTTCTCCGTTGGCCGATTCGGTCCCGACGTAGACCTCACCCGGCGGCGGCTTCGGACCTTCGGTAACCAGCTTGAATTGGTTTATCAGTTCTTCCATGCGTCCGTAGACGCGGCCCTTGGGCGGGAAGCGGAAGGCCGGATTGTGCAGATCGACCGGACCGTCGGGGATCATCGCCAGTGCCTGCTCGACGATACGCATGCTCTGGCGCACCTCTTCGAGGCGGACCAGGAACCGATCCATGTTGTCGCCGGTGGCGCCGAGCGGCACGTCGAAGTCGATCTCGTCGTAGACGAGGTACGGTGTGGCGCGGCGCAGGTCGAGATCGACCCCGGCGGCGCGCAACAGCGGTCCGGTGACGCCGAAGGCGACGAGTTCCTCCGCCGGCAGTTGGCCGACGCCTTCCATGCGCAGGCGAAAGATGGGGTTGTCGAGGAGCAGGTTCCTGGCATCATCGAACAGGGCGCCGATGTGCGGGAAGTTGTTTCGCGCCAGGTCGGCAAACCCCGGTGGCAGGTCCGCACTGACACCGCCGATTCTAATGTAGTTGCTGGTCACCCGGCCGCCGCAGATGGCGTTGATGAGGTCCCACACCAGCTCGCGCGCTTGCAGCAGGTACAGGAACGGCGTGAAGGCGTTCATCTCGAGGGCCGTGGCGCCCAGACAGAGGCAATGGTCGCTGAGGCGGGCGAGTTCGCCGGCAATGACGCGGACGAACTGACAGCGCCGTGGCACCTCGACGCCGAAGAGCTTCTCGACCGCCATGCAGTAGCCGACGTTGCAGAGGATCGCCGAGCTGTAGTTCAGGCGGTCCGTGTACGGGATAGCCTGGTAGTACAGTCCGCTTTCGCACTCCTTCTCGAAGCCGCGGTGCAGGAAGCCTACCTGTACGTCGGCGTTGACGATCGTCTCGCCGTCGAGGTCGAGGAGAATGCGCACCGTGCCGTGCGTGGCGGGGTGCGAGGGTCCGAGCTGGACGCGCAGCAGCTCGGCGCCGAGCGTGCCTTCGTGTTCGACGGCGTCGGGGATCTCTCCCATTTGCGGCAGGTAATCGCCCCTGGCGCCGGGTCCGATCAACGGCTGGCGGTGTTCTTTGGGGTAGTCCTTGCGCAGGGGGTGCCCCTCGAATTCGTCGTAGAGGTAGATGCGCCGCAGGTCGGGGTGACCGTCGAAGCGGATGCCGTACATGTCGTAGGTCTCGCGCTCCAACCAGTTGGCGCCGACCCATACGCGGATCAGGCTGGGAACCGACAGGGTTTCCTCCGGGACCCGTACCTTCAGACGTAGGCGATGGTGGTGGCGGGTAGAGAACAGGTGGTAGACGACCTCGAACCTTGGTCGCTGGCCGATGTAGTCGACGGCGGTGGCGTCGAGCAGCAGGTCGAAGCGCAGTGCCGTGTCGTCTCGCAGAAAGGCTGCAATCTCGACGAGGCGCCCCGGGTGGATCGTGGCACTCGCGTCGCCGCGATAAGTATCGACGGCGAGCAGGTCGGCGGCGAAGCGCGTGCGCAGGTGTTCGAGGAGTGCGGCAGGGTCGGCCATTGTCGTCAGCTCCTCACGGTCCCGAACGGGTCACTGGTCATAACTGCGTCTGATGTGCCCGAAGCGCGTCTCGCGCAATCGGTCGGCCGGCACGAGGAGGTCGCGCTTGTGCCAGAGGGTGCCCCGGCGCGAGTAAGCGCCGATCTCGACATTCTGACTCATGACGATCGCTTCCTCGGGACAGGCCTCTTCGCACAGACCGCAGAACATGCAGCGCGACATGTCGATATCGAACACGCGCGGATGGCGCTCGATCTCGTCCTCGGTTTCGGCGGGGTAGATGGTGATGCAGTCGGTCGGGCAGGCCCACTCGCACAGCCCGCAGGCGACACAACGTTCCTTGCCGTTGTCCATCTCCACGAGCACTGGCATACCGCGGAACGCGTGCGGGTGGATCAGCCTTTGCTCCGGGAATTGCACCGTGAAGACGGTCGGCCGGCGGCGGATGAAGCCCCACAGATTCCTCAGGAAGTGCCGATGTACGACGATCAGGCCCGCGAAGATGGCCCAGAAGCTGCGGATGACGGTCTGCCGCAGCGGGCGCGGACGGGTAACGGTGACGGTGCGGGTTGCCATCAGCGCGGCGCCTCCGGTTGCGGCGCCGCCGCGTCTGCGAGCGGCCAGCCCAGCGCCCCGATTTTGTCGAGCGAAATGCCGGCATACGCCGGCACGGATGTGGCGATCTCTTCGAGGGTTTGCGCGGGGTCGAAAACCCGGTTGGCGCCGGTGACCAGGTTGAGTAGACGCGTGAATATCTCGCCATCGGCCGGCTGGTCGTCCGCCGGCGCAAACGCCCGGTGCAGTCGCTGGACGCGGCCGGCGTGATTGGTGAACGTGCCGTTCTTTTCGGCGAAGGTCAGGCTCGGCAGAACCACCTGAGCGCGTTCGGCGAGGGGGCCGCCGGCAACGTCCTGCACGATCAGGTACTCGACGCGGTCGAGGGCGCGGGCCAACCGTTCCGGATCGGCCGTTTCCGTCAGATCCGGGCCGCACACGTAGAGCACGCCGACGGTGCCGGCGGTGGTATCGTCGAGAAGTGCGGGGAGGCCGTGACCGCCGGCGGCGGGCCGTAGGCCCATGTCGCGGGCGCCGCGGGCGTTGGCGGCCTTGTCGGCCCTGATGAGAAAACCGTCGGCCGCACCGGTGCGGACGGCCACGTCGACGTGGACGACGTTGAGCGCACGCAGGAGTTGGGCGAAGCGGAAGAGCTCTTCGTTGGTCAGGTGCGGCGAGGCGACGGCTCCGACGGAGCTCGCTCCCCCCGCGGTTGCGGCGCTGCGGAGACGATCCGCCACGGCGGCGAGGGCCTCGTCCCAGGTCGCCGGTGCGAGGCGGCCGTCGCGCCGGAGCAGGGGGGTCCGCAAGCGCGTGTCGCTCTGTACGTATCCGTAATTGAGCCGACCGTGATCGCACATCCAGGTGTCGTTCACGGCGTCGTTGCGGCGCGGCATCAGTCGCCAGATGCGTCCTTTGTGGTGCTGGACCGTGATGTTGCAGCCATTAGAGCAGCTCGGGCAGACGCTCGGCGTCTTCTTGAGAAACCAGACCCGCAGGCGGTGATGGAAGTCCTTGCTTTCGAGGGCACCGACCGGGCAGACGTCAGCCGTGCAGATGGAGTAATCGTTGGCCAGGGGCCGGTCGGGGAGGATGTCCAGGACGGTGCGGTCTCCCATGTTGAAAGTGCCGAGCTCGTTGGTCCGGGCGATTTCGCGGCAGAAGCGCACGCAGCGGCGGCAGAGGATGCAGCGTTCCTGGTCGAGGATCATGCGCGGGCCGATGCTCTTGCGTTTTTCGAGCTTGCGGCGGGGTTCGCGCGTATGGGTTTCGCGGCTGCCGTAAGCGTAAGAATAGTCCTGCAAGAGGCACTCGCCGGCCTTGTCGCAGATCGGGCAGTCGAGCGGATGGTTGACGAGGAGCAGTTCCATGACCCCGCGGCGGGCTTCCTGCACTGCCGGGGTGTCGGTGCGGACGACCATGCCGTCGCGCACCGGGGTGTTGCAGGCGATGACGAGCTTGGGGCTGCCCTCGACCTCGACCTGACACATGCGGCAGCTCCCGTCGACGGAGAGCTTCGGGTGCCAGCAGTAGTGCGGAATGTGGATGCCGTGTTCGAGCGCCACCGGGAGCAGGAGACTGCCGGCGGCGACTTCGATCGGCCGTCCGTCGATGGTGATCGTCGGCATCAGCGTGCCGCCTCCAGCGTACGCCCGCTGCCGTGGATCTCGGGCATCGGGGCATCGGCGCGTTCTCGCTGAACGCGCTCTTGCAGTTTGATGAGGCCGTCGAGGACGGCTTCGGGCCGTGGCGGGCAGCCGGGGATGTAGAGGTGAACCGGGAGGATGGTGTCGATGCCCTGGACGACGGCGTAGTTGTTGTAGGGGCCGCCGGATGACGTGCAGGCGCCGAAGGAGACGACCCACTTCGGTTCGGCCATCTGGTCGAAGACGCGGCGCAGAATCGGCGCGAGGCGATGGGTGATCGTGCCGACGACCATGAGCAGGTCGGACTGGCGGGGTGTGAAGCGCGGCAGTGCGGCACCGAAGCGGTCGATGTCAAAACGCGGCCCGGCGGTCGAGAAATACTCCATGCCGCAGCACGCGGTCACGAACGGGTACGGGAAGAATGAGTACTTGCGGCCCCACTGGATGGCATCCGCGAGGCGAGTGAGAACGAAGCTTTCCTCGAACGCGTGACCTGCCGGCAGGGGTTGTCCGCTGGCGGCGCGCAGGCGAGCCAGAAAGCCTTCGGTGGGAGAGCCGTTCGTCGGCGTGGCCATCTCAGTTCCTTCGTTCGCTGGACGCGCAAGCGAGTCGGGGCGCAACTCGGTCTTCGTTACAAGTCATTACATACCAATTGCTCCCGGCGACGCGATAGCCCCGGGGAGCGGCCAAACCGCCGCACGATGCCATGCGTTCCGGTCCGAGGCAACGGCTTGCCGATGCCACTTTGGAAGAGAAAAGCGCCCGTGGCCAAGGTCGCGTTTGCCTGTGCGGCGGCTGCGTGTTACGCAACGAATTATGGCCCTTCCCTCCCTTGTCGAGGAGATCGATCGTCTCTTCGACGAGTTGGTGCGGCGACCATGGAGTCGGCTGCGTCAGGTGGCGCCCATGGCCGTCAAGGCGGTGGAGGACGGGTGGTTGATCGAGGTGCCGGTGAGCGGTCTGCAGGCGTCGGATATCGAGGTCGAGTTGCACGGGCGGCGTCTGACGATCGCGGGTGGGCGGCGCACGGAGCACCGGGAACGGCAGGGTGGGCGGACCACCGCTCGTGCACGCCACGCCGTCTCGTTGTTGCGCACGATCACGCTGCCCGTCGAGGTCGATCCGGAAGGCATCGAGGCGCGGGTCGAAGGTTCGACCCTGATCATTCACATACGTAAGCGTGGGCCGTGGCGGAAACTGATCAAGCCGACGAGCGCCTGACGGCGGCGTCGCCGCCGCGCGAGCTGACGGCGGACGAGGCCGCGTATCGCGTTCCGGCAGCCACTCTAGGCTTTCGGACGACCGCCGAGGCCGGTCCGGCGGCCGACTGGCTGGGTCAGGAGCGGGCGCTCGCCGCCCTCGATCTCGGTCTGAGCATCCGCCATCCCGGCTATCATATATATGTTGTCGGTCTGGCGGGGACGCGGCGCGAGCACACCATCGCCGCGTTGTTGGGCGAACTGACGAAGAGCTTCCCGCGGCCCGGAGACCGGGTGCTCGTCCAGAACTTCCAGAATCGAGACCGGCCGCATGCTTTCTATCTGCTCGCCGGGCAGGGCCGCGAGTTGCGGCGCGACATGCAGGATCTGGTCGAGGATCTGCAGCGCCTGCTGCCCGAGACTTTCCGCAAGGAAACCTTCGAGGATGAAAAGGAAGCGCTGGCCGAGCGCTACGGTCACGAGGGCGAGGAGATCGCCCGCGAAATGCAGCAGCGAGCCGCCGACAAGGGGTTCATGCTGCAGGCACATCCGCAAGGTGGGGTGCTTTTCATCCCGCTCAAGGATGGCCGGCCGATCGAGCCGAAGGATCTGGAAGCGTTGAGCGAGGAGCAACAGGCCGACCTGCGCCGGCGCGAGCGCGAGCTGTCGCGCGAAATGAAATCGATGCTGCGGCGACAGCAAGCCCTCGGCCGCCGGCTGGCGCGCGAGGTGAAGGCGGCCGAGCGGCGCGTTGCCGCCGACGTTGTCGGGCCGCTGATCGACGAGATCGCGCAGCGCTACGAGAACGACGAAGTACAGCATTACCTGGGCGAAGTGCGGGAACACATCCTCGACAACCTCGACGCCTTCCGCGAACAGCAGCCGCAGCAGGTGGCCTTCCCGTTTCCCATCTTCGTGCAACCGGAGAACACTTTCGTCGATTACGAGGTCAACGTCCTGGTCGACAACGGCGGTACCGAGGCGGCACCGATCATCGTCGAAGCGTCGCCGACCTACAAGAATCTCTTCGGAGCCGTGGAGCGGATGGTCGACCCTTCCGGCAAGCTGGTAACCAATTTCACGCGCATACGCGCGGGTTCGCTGTTGCGCGGGCACGGGGGCTGCGTGCTGGTCGATGCCCTCGACGCACTTGCGGAGCCGTTTGTGTGGCGAGCGCTCAAGCGGGCTCTGAAGAGCCAGCAATTGGAGATCGAGGCGTACGATCCCTTCGCGTTGTTTGCGACCTCGACGCTGAAGCCGGAACCGATGCAGATCTCGACGCGAGTCGTGCTCACCGGACCGCCGGAGCTTTTTCAACTCCTGTACTTCTACGACGAGGAGTTCCGGGAGATTTTCAAGGTCCGGGCGGAGTTCGGTGTCGAGGTGGAGGCCGAACGTTCACGCGACAGCTTCGTTGCCCAGGTGGCGCGCATGACCCGTGACGAGCAGTTGCCGCCGTTCACGGCCGCGGCCGTGGCGCGGTTGCTCGAATACGGCGCGCGCACGGTCGGCGACCGGCGCAAGCTGCCGAGTCAGTGGGACGAGATTGCCGATCTCATGCGCGAGTCCGCCTTGTGGGGCGGGCGTGAGGGCGCGAACGAGGTGGATCGACAGCACGTCGACAGCGCTCTGGCGCAGCGGATCTTCCGGCTCAATCGCGTCGAAGAGAAGATCCGCGAGCTGATCCGCGATGGCGTCCTGCTGGTGAGCGTGGACGGTACCCGCGTGGGGCAGGTCAACGGCCTCGCGGTCGCGAACATCGGCGGCTACGAGTTCGGCCGCCCGACACGGGTTACCGCGGCCGTCGCTATGGGGGCGGCCGGCCTGATCAACATCGAACGCGAGGCCAAACTCAGCGGCCAGACCCACGACAAGGGGGTGCTCATCATCGCCGGATACCTGCGCCAGACCTATGCTCAGGATTTCCCGCTGACGCTCTCGGCCAGCCTTTGCTTCGAGCAGTCGTACGCCGGTATCGACGGGGACAGTGCCTCGTCCACCGAACTGTTCGCCCTGTTGTCCAGCCTGAGCGGGGTGCCGCTTCGCCAGGACCTGGCAGTGACCGGCAGCGTCAATCAGTGGGGCGAGATCCAGCCGATCGGGGGGATCAACGAGAAGGTCGAGGGGTTCTTCGCCACCTGCCGCGCCGTCGGCCTCACCGGACGTCAGGGCGTCGTTATGCCGATTCAGAACGTCGACGGCCTCGTGCTGCGTCCCGAAGTGGTGGAGGCCATAGGAGCCGGCCAATTTCATCTCTATCCGATTCGCACCATCGACGAGGGTCTAGAAGTGCTGACGGGCGTGTCTGCGGGCGCACCCGAGGCGCCGGGGACAATCCACGGCCGTGCCGCGCGGCGTTTGCGGCAGCTCGCCGAGGGATTGCGGGAGTTTGCCGCCCGTGGCCGCAACGGACCGGAGGGCGCGCCGACATGAACGCGCACCACCGGGCTGAGGGGCGGAAAAGCCGCGGCCTCCCTTGACTGACTGAAATGGCGCGTCTAGAGTCCGCCGCACTGAGATCTCAGTGTGTCAGTTCCTTCCTGCGAACACGCGGCCGAGCGTTGCCGGCGCAAGCGATATATGTGGGTGGTGTGAAGAACCACGTGATTCCCTACGCGAGCCGTGCGCTCGACGGGGACCGATGTAACTTCCGACGACGCTGGTTTCCCGCCCGACGGCGGGCGCTGCGAACATCGACCAGCGAGACGGAGTGGTTGCCGTGATGGACCGACGCGTGGAACGTAAGCGGGAGTCCCGTCCGAAGAAGCCGGGGAAACCGGCTCCGAATGCGGCGGGTACGCCATTCGAAGATCTGGCTGACGCGCTGCCGCACGACGCGGCCCCGAGCGACGAGCTCGAGGGGGCCATGTCGATGCTGGGAGAGATCGACGTCGAGGCGGTCGACCCGATGGCAGAGCCGACGCTGCCGAAAGACGAAGACAAGGAAGAATGGGTCGAAGAGGAACGTGAGGAGCGGACATTTGCCGAGGATACATCCGATCCGGTCCGGATGTATCTCCAGGAAATGGGTGCGGTATCCCTTCTGACACGCGAGCAGGAGGTCGAGATCGCCAAACAGATAGAGTCGGGGGAACGTGACGTCCATCGCGAGGTCCTCGCCTCCCCCTTCACGATCACTTACCTGCTCGACCTTGCCGAGCGCATTAAGGCCGGCGAAATGTCCGAGCGCGAACTGGTCGACGACGAGGCCGAGGAAGAAGAGACCGAGGAGGGCGAAGGCGAAGAGCCGACGGTGCGCCGGGAGCAGGAGGGGCTCATCCTCAAGCAACTCGAGAAGCTGCGGCGTATGGTGGAGGAACGTTCGACGGTCGAAGATGCCGCGCGCCAGCGCAAGTCGCACCCGCGTACCGCAGCCCAGGCCGAGCGGCGCAGCCTCCAACTGGAGAAACGCATCACGAAGGCGATCGACGATCTGCAACCCAGCCGCCGCCATCTGAACACCATCGTCGACAAGCTCAAACGTGCGGACCGGTACATTCAGCAACAGCATGAAGCCATTGTGCGGTGCGAGCACCGATCTGGCCGCGCTTACGCCGAACTCGTGAAGATCGTAACGAAGGGCAAGGCGGACGACGGCCGGCCCGGCGGGAGCGGCAGCCGGAGGACGAGGTTGTCGGTCGAACAAGCCCGTATTCTCGTTGACGAGATTCGCGCGGCAAAAAAGAAGATAGCCGAAGCCGAACGTGACGTAGGATTGCAGGCCGACGCGTTGGCGCGGTCGTTGCAAGTCATCCGGGCAGGGGAAGAAAAAGCTCAAGACGGAAAGAAGCGGCTGATCGAGGCTAATCTGCGTCTCGTCGTCAGTATCGCCAAACGGTACACGAACCGCGGTCTCGGGTTCCTCGATCTGGTGCAGGAAGGCAACATCGGGCTCATGCGTGCGGTCGAGAAATTCGAATACCAGCGGGGCTACAAGTTCTCGACGTATGCCACCTGGTGGATTCGCCAATCCGTAAGCCGTGCGATCGCCGATCAGGCAAGGACCATCCGCATCCCGGTTCACATGATCGAGACCATCAACAAGGTCGTGCGGTCGTCGCGGTATCTGGTTCAGCAACTTGGCCGCGAGCCTACCCCCGAAGAGATCGCGGGCAAGATGGAGATGCCGCTCGACAAGGTCCGTAAGGTGCTCCGCATCGTCAAAGAGCCGGTGTCGCTGGAGACGCCGATCGGCGACGAAGAGGAGAGTTCGCTTGGGGACTTCGTCGAGGACCGGCAGACGGTCTCGCCTGCGGACGCGGCGGTGTACACGAGTTTGGAGGAGCAGACGCGCAAGGTGCTCGCCACGCTGACGCCTCGCGAGGAGCAGATCCTGCGGATGCGGTTCGGGATCGGCGAAAAATCGGATTACACCCTGGAAGAAGTCGGCCAGCGTTTCGCGGTGACTCGCGAACGCATCCGGCAAATCGAAGCCAAGGCGCTTCGTAAGCTCCGGCACCCAAGCCGGGCGAAGTCGATCGAAGCGTTCGTTGGGAACTGAGCGGCCCGGCGACGCAGTAGGAGGCAGTATGCTCGAGAAGTACGATCCGGAGAAGGAGCTGCGTAAGTGGCGCGAGGCCCGCGCCCAGAAGCGCGGCACGCGGCAGACGCCGAGTGATCGGCGCACGGTGCGGGTGAATGGGCAGGAGGTGGTGGTGATCACGAAGCCAAAGCGCGCGCTCGCCTGAGCGCCGGCGCACTCGGCCGCAGCGCGGTCGATTCCTTCTCAGATTCGGATTATCGGTTGGGTAGTCGGCAGCGCCGCTGCCGTTCAAGGGGAGTGCCGCCTCGGGATCGGGGCGATTTCTGGGGTGCGAAGCCGATAGGCGGTTGCGTTGTTAAGCTGAAAGAGTGGTACGCTCTGGGCTGCTTATGCTGTCAGGCGTTCAAGCCGCTGGAGTCTGCTCGACCCGTGCCGCTGCCGAATCCCGGTTTCGCGACCGGGGGCAGCTCGCAAACTGGGAGCTGACCACAGGCGTAACCCCCTGACCGTCTACCGCCCCATGTCCCGCATCCTGATCCTTGGCGCTGCCGGTCGCGACTTTCACAACTTCAACGTTGTCTATCGCGACGACCCGAGAGTCACCGTCGTCGCCTTCACGGCGGCGCAGATCCCCGGTATTGGCCGGCGCCGCTATCCGGCATCGTTGGCGGGCGGGCGCTATCCGGCGGGCATTCCCATCGCGGACGAAGCCGATCTGGAGCGGCTGTGCCGGGAAGGGAATGTCGACGAGGTGGTGTTCGCCTACAGCGATGTGGCGCACGCCAGTGTGATGCACCTCGCCTCGCGGGTTCTGGCGGTTGGCGCCGATTTCACGCTGCTCGGTCCGTCGCGCACCATGTTGCCGGCGAGCGTTCCGGTAGTGGCCGTGTCCGCGGTGCGCACGGGCTGCGGTAAGTCGCAGACGGCGCGCTGGTTGAGCGGCTGGCTGCGGGGCCGCGGCCGGCAGGTCGCCGTGCTGCGTCACCCGATGCCGTATGGGGATCTCGAGCGGCAACGCGTGCAGCGCTTCGCTACTCGCGCCGACCTCGACGCCGCACAGTGCACGGCCGAGGAACGCGAAGAGTACGAGCCGCACCTGGCCGCCGGTAACGTCGTTTTTGCCGGCGTCGATTACGCAGCGATCGTCGCAGCGGCCGAGTCCGCCGCGGATATCATCGTCTGGGACGGCGGGAACAACGACTTCCCGCTGCTGCGGCCCTCGCTTCACGTCGTGGTTGCCGACGCCCTGCGTCCCGGCCAGGCCACGCTGTTCCATCCCGGCGAAGCCGTTCTGCGCATGGCGGACGTGGTGGTGGTGAACAAGGTCGACGCCGCCGTCGCCGCCGACGTACAGCAGGTGGTCGACGAGGTTCGTAGCGTCAACCCACGGGCGACGGTGGTGCGCGCCGCATCGCCGGTGCGTCTTGACGATGCGGCCGCCGTGTGCGGCCGGCGCGTGCTGGTGGTCGAGGACGCCCCGACCGTCACCCACGGCGGCATGGCGTACGGGGCGGGGTACGTTGCGGCCATGGCGGTGGGGGCGGCGGCGATAGTGGACCCCCGGGCGAGCGCGGCGCCGGCAATCGCGGCCGTTTATGCACAGTATCCGCACATCGGTCATGTGTTGCCCGCGCTCGGTTATGGTGCGGAACAACTCGCCGCGCTGCGCGAAACGATCCTCGCATCGGATGCTGAAGTGGTCGTCAGCGCCACGCCGATCGATCTGGCGGCGTTGATCGCACTCGATCGTCCCGTGGTACGGGCACGGTACGACTACGCCGACGCGGGCGATCCAACCCTGGCGAGCGTTGTCGAGGAGTTTCTCGCGCGGTCTGCCGAGAGGGTCGGGGGGCGCACTCGCGAGGCTGGTACGGATGCGTGACCGCGCCCACCCGCTGGTCGTTGTCGCGCTTGGCGGCAACGCCATCAGCCCGCCGCGCGGCGAGCTGTCCTTCGGCGTGGAACGGCGGGTGATCGCGGCTGCGGTGGCGGAACTGGCTGAGCTGGCGCGGGCCGGCAACCGGTTGCTCGTCGTTCATGGCAACGGCCCGCAGGTCGGCCGTCTGCTGGCGGCGCCGGATCTCGGCGATCCCGAGAGCATCGACGTGCACGTTGCGCAGACCCAGGGGGAACTCGGCTACCTGGTCAGCGAGGGACTCGACGAGGCTTTGGGCGGCGATGCGGCGGTGGCGGTGATCACGCGCGTGCTCGTCGATCCGTGGGACCCGGCGTTCGCGCTGCCGACCAAGCCGGTTGGGGCGGTGCTGGCCGCGCCGCCCGACGGCGTACCGTCGATGCGAATGCCCGACGGTCGCGGCTGGCGGCGCGTGGTGGCGTCGCCACGGCCGCGGGCGGTGGTCGAGTCGGCGGCGGTGGAAACGCTGCTGCGCCGCTATCACGTCGTCGCCGGCGGTGGCGGCGGAGTTGCCCTTGGCGCCGCGGATGGAGGTGCGCGGCGCCCGCAGGCGGCCGTGGTCGACAAGGATTACACGGCGGCGTTGCTGGCCGTAACGCTGGGTGCGGCGCGGTTGGTGTTTGTCACCGACGTCACCCACGCGTTCGATCGTTTCGGTGGGGATGCGGAGCCGCGGGCGATCGACGCGATGGACATCGTGGAGGCGCAGGCGCGCCTCGAGGCGGGCACCTTCGCACCGGGTTCGATGCGTCCAAAGGTCGAGAGCGCCGTGCAATTCGTCGCAGCGACAGGAAGGCCGGCCGTGATTGCCACGGTGGGTCATCTCGCAGCCGCCCTGCGAGGCGAGGCCGGGACGACGATCGGGTGCGGGTGAGGGGCTGCCGGGTTTCCGGCCAGCCTGCGGTCCCCGGGGGACTCTCTCTAGAACTCCGCGCTGACTCCTTCCTCCTCCTCCGTCTCCACGTCAAGTACGGTGAGTCGCACGCGCTGGTAGGCAGCGGCGGGCAGGAAAAGGTAGCCGGAGTGGGTAGCTCCGGGATCGAGTTCGCCGTCGCTGAGGGCCTGATCTCGCACGCGTTGGGCGGCGGTTTGCGCCGCCGGGGTACTGCCGAGGCGACTGACGACCTCGACCGGGGTGAGGGGAGCCTGGCGGGTTCCTTCGACGGTGACCAGGGCCACGTCGGCGGTGCGGAATCTGTACCGGCGCGGGGTGCGGTTGGCGAGACGGATGAGCACGGGCGTGACGCCCAGAGCGGGCAGGTCGATGCCGAACGCACTGGTGGCATCGCGGCCGCGTTGCGGTTCGACGGTCACCACGAGGCCCTCCTGTTCCTTGTCGTGCAAGCGCGGTGCGACCGCCTTGGTGTCTAGTTTGTAGCGCAGGGCGGCGGTGAAGCGATTGGGAAAGTCGAGTTGGGAGAAGCCGATCTCGTCGCTGACGGCGGCGAACTCGGCGCCGGCGTCGGTGCAGGTCACGGTGACCGTCGCCGTGTAGCGAGTCCCCGCGTCCGAAGAGGCGTCCGTGCCGGGGTCGCCTTCTACAATCACGCCACCCCCCGGTCCGGGTTGTGTCTCCTGTCCGCGCACCGCCTTGTAGCCGTATCGCAGGAGGGTGGCCGGGCTCACCTCGCTTTCGCGTTGGCCCACAACCGTTCCGGGTTGCCCCGGTTGCGCCGGTTCGAGCCGAACGATCGTGTATCCCAGCCGCAACAGCGCGGCACGCGCGGTGTCGGTGGCCTGCGCGCACGTTAGTGCAGGTTCGCGCAAACGTGCCGTGCGGGCCATGCAGCCGCCAACTGTGGCCACCAGCGACGCAAGCGCCAGGGTCGATACCAGTTGGCGTTTCAAGAAAGGTCCGTCCACGTTGTTGCGGCTCCTATTGCAGGGCGGATGCCTTTGCAAGTCAGGGGAGCCGGCGTAGCGTGCAAGCGGGCGTCCTGTCCGGCATGGTAACGGTATATGGAGCAGTTTCTGGAGCGTTACGGGCTCTTTGCCGTGTTTCTCGGTGCGGCGACCGAGGGCGACGGCACGGCGACGCTCGCCGGTGCGCTTGCGCATCTCGGCTACTTCCCATTTGTGGCGGCATTTGCGGCGGGTTGGGGCGGCGCGGTGAGTCTCGACTGGTTCCTGTTTGCGGTCGGCCGCCGCTTTGCGGCGTCGATTCGCAGCTCGTTGCCGTACCGTCACGCGGGCCCGACGGTGGAACGCCTTGCCGCCCGTGTCGGCATGGGTGAGATTCTCGTGGCTCGTTTCATACTCGGGGCACGCATGCCGAGCATGGTGTTCTGGGGAAGCCAGGGAGTGCCGTTCTGGCGCTTCGCTGCATACGACACGGTCGGCTGCGCCGCGTGGGCGGGTGCGCTGGTCGGTTTCGGTTACGCCGGCAGCGCCGGCATCGGCCGCTTGCTGAATGAAGCGGGTCGATCCGAGCGGCATCTGCTCGGGGTATTCGGCGTCGCGGCGCTTACGGCGATCATCCTCCTGATGATCGGCCGCAGGGTGCGTCGGGGCGTAAACCATGAGTCTTGAGATGCTCGTCGATGGTCGTCGACGCGTGCCGCCCGGAGACAGCCGAGCTTGCCGATTTCCGCCTGCGGGTGCGGTTCAGTGCTGCTGGCGGCACTGAACGCCGTACTGGTGCGGGCGGCCTCGTATCGGCATTGGCCGCCAGACGGTCACGAGCACTCCGGAATCAGTCGGCGTTCTCCGGTGGAATGGGCGCACTGCAGACCCCGTCGCACACCGATTCGATGTTGCCGTCGGGGTACCAGAACTGGTCTTTCAATCGGCGGACGGCGGGAATGTTGGGCGTGTCGTCGTGCGGATCATGTCCCTCGCGGGGCGGTGTGTTGGCCATAGGAGACGCGGGCGACCCGGTGTCCCACGGAAAGTACGCCGACCCCCGGTGCGGGTAGACGATCGGTTCGAACAACCAGCCGGGGTCTACCTCGACAACGTGGCGCGACCCGGCGATCGGGAAATGCGCGGCGACGCCCATGGTGGCAGCCTCCACCCGGAGACTGTACTCCGAGACCTGGTGGTCGCCGACGGCGCCGAGCAGCAGTACCTCGTGTGGCGGCGTGCCCGGAAGCGGGTCGCGCGTGACGTGGTTGGCGTAGCCGTTGGTCTCGCCCCGATCCCACAGCAACTGCGCCACGGTCATGCCGACGATCCGGTCGTAGCGTCTGGGGTAAGCGGGTCTCATGGTGAAGTTGAGGTATTCGTCGAAGTCGACGCTGCGATCGAGGAGGACCGAGTAGTTCATCCCGGCTTCGCCGAGAACCGCACGGGTGCAAGCGGGTACGGAGCCACGCAATTCGTCCGGCGCGTCGCGAGGGGTTCGACCTGTGTGGTCGGGCGGTGGACCGGCACAGGTCCTGCGTTATGCCCCCGGGAGTTAGGCCGTTATTCCTGGTCATCTTGCAGCGGCCCCACCCGCCACCCGGTTTGGACGACGCTCGCCTCGCGGTTGCATGGTTCTCGCGAGTGTGAGCGAAGGTCGTCTCATGTACGAGCATCATCGCGAATCGGCCGCCCGCGTGGCGGCGCATTTTGCGGCGGACGAGAGCGTTCGGGCGCTGCTTCTGGGAGGTTCCGTGGCGCACGGTTTCGCCGCCGAGGATTCCGACCTCGACGTGCTCATAGTTGTAGGCGACGCCGAGTACGCCGAACGTCGGCGCGACGGACGTCTGCAGTTCGTCGACACCGACTTGTGCACCTATCCGAACGGCTACGTCGACGGGAAGTACCTCGGCGAATCGCTCCTGCGCAGCGTCGCCGAGCGCGGCAGCGAGCCGGCGCGCTTTGCCTTCAAGGACGCTCGTGTGCTGCTCTCGCGCATCGATGACCTCGATGACGTCGTCGGTCGCATCGTGCGCTATCCGGTCGAGGGCAGGGCGGAGCGCCTGCAGCGTTTTTATGCCCAGTTCGAGGCCTGGCACTGGTACGCGCACGAGGGCCTGAAGCTCCGCAATCGCAACCTCCTCGGCACGGCAATCAGCAAGCTCGTCCTCTTCGGTGGCCGCCTGATACTGACGCACAACGAGATCCTTTACCCCTTCCACAAGTGGTTCCTCGACGTGCTCGCCGGCGCGCCGGACAAGCCGGCGGACATGATCGAGCGGATTGGGGCGCTCTACGACGACCCCGGCGAGGACAACCTGCGCGCCTTCTACGGGTGCGTCGCCTTCCACCGCCCCTGGCCCGCCGACACCGCCTGGCCAGTGCGCTTCGTGCTCGACACCGAACTCGCCTGGGAAGACGAGCGCACACCGGTCGACGAACTTTAGCGCGGCGCGTCCAGTCTCATATCGGGGCTCGCCGTGCTCCCCCGGAGCGCTTACCGTGCGGGGCCCCGGCGCCTGACCATGCTTCGGCCGCGCCGGCACTGGCGAAGTCACGTACGGTAGGCATCGCGAGCGGGTCTCCTGTCAACACTCTGTAGCCCAGGTCCATGTTCGGAGCGTCGGATGCGTGGGTGTTCACGGCGCCGTGCCGCCGTCGATCGCGAGGGCGACCGCGTGCAGCACCTCGTCGACGGTCACGCGTCCGCTTAACTTAATGACATTGGCCTCGCCCTCCCAATCCGATTTCTTCGCACGGTGCGCGCAGACACGGAATTCGCAAATCAGGGTAAAGCCGTGCGAGGTCGGCGCACATGGGTGGAGAACGCGGGGCATTACAAAGCCAGCGCGTCACTGGGGAGTGCCTTTTGATCGGCACGTTTCGGCGTCGCGATCGGGCCAGGGACACGATCATGCCGGCGGCGGCCGCGCGGTCGAAGTCAGATGGTCGATCAGCCACTGTCGGAACCGTTCGATTTCCTCGATTTCCTCGATCTGCCACCCCGCTGCCGTGGCCAGGGGTCGGATGTTCAGGTCCCGTAAGACCCACGCCAACGTGAGGCGCGAGAACCCGCCGTCTTTCGTCGGCGCATCGGTGAGAGCTCGATCGAGATCGGCGCCAGCATCCGTGAGTGCCTTCACGTCCTGGAGATCGCGGAGTTCGCAGCGACCGAGCAGGGCGCACAGCTTGTTGACCAGGATCTCGTGCGTCGTGTCGATCGAGATACGGGTCCCTTCGATGGTCGCCGCGGACGGCGCCTCCAGGCCAAGGGTCGTATCGGCCACCAGATCGACGATGCAGGTGCCGATTCCGTCGGTTACCCGAAGACGATGGAACGACGGTGTGGTCTGTATCGATACGACATCGAGGCCGCCGGCGCGTAATGCGTCGCGAACGATGTGCGGCACCTCGTCAAGAGAAGATCGCCCGCGCCAGTACAGATCGAGATCGCGCGTCCGTCGGTGCATGAGGTGAAAACCCGCCAGCGCCCCGCCGCCGGTCAACACCCACCCGGGCGCCGCGCTCGCGAGCGTGCGGAGGATACGCTCCTGCAGGGGATCGAGGTGGCTAGCGGGCACGCTGGTTGTCCCAGACCTCCAGCAACCATCGCCAGAAGTCGCGCTGCTGGCCGAGGTGGCGCTCCAGGCGCGGCCACAGGTCTCGGATGGTGCGCTCGCTCACGAATGTAAAGACATCGTCCGGCTTCGCTTGGCGCATGAGCTTGCCCACGAAGAAAGCGCGGACAATGGGGTCGGGATCGGCGAGACGCGCGCGGAAATCGTCAAGCGTGAGGTCGAGGTCCCACAGAAAGTAGGGACGGTTCTGGCGGTCGACCAACCGCTCCGGCGAAGTCGGGTCCAACATGATCGGAAGGTATCAAGACGACTCGGCCCCCGCCAGCAGCTTTCGGAGGGCGCCGGCCTCCGTGGCCCTGATTTACGATTTCCGAGTGTGCGCGCACGGCGCGAAGAAATCTTCAGGCCATGGAGCGGCAGTGCCTTCCCGTTCGTCCCGAGTAGCGCCTTCTCGATGACCCGATCGCCCTGAGTAGCCGATGTCTTCTCAATCGGCGTATCGAAGGGCTCTGGCGCGTATCGAGGGACAGGCTCGGCAGGGGCGCGCCCCTCGATACGGAGCCCAGGGGAAGGGCTCCTACTCGGGGCGAACGGGCTGGTTGTTCGCTTTGGGTTGCGGGCGAAGCCCGCGCTACGGCTGCGCCGTCCGTAGCGGGAGAACTCTGGTGGGTTGGTGAGCCGGTGGCGCGCTGCCGGCGTGCCGGGGTACGGGAGAGCGGCGGAGTGGGAGCCCCAAATGGATCGGCGCTAACACCTACTGGTTTCCGGCCAATTCCCTGTTGCTCATCTCCATGTTCGGGGCGTCGGATAGGGGGCGTTCACGGCGCCGTGCAGCCGTCGATCGCGAGGCCGACCGCGTGCAGCACCTCGTCGACGGTCACGAGCTGGTCGCGGTCGGAATCGAAGGACGGACACAACGCCAGGTCGTCTTCTCCCAGGGCGATGCGGACCCCCTCCAGGAGCTCGTCGACCGTGACGCTCCCGTCGGCGTTGCAATCGCCGGCGCATCCCGGCGTGCCGGTTCCGAAGGTGGTCGCCGTCAGTTGCGCGAGGCCATCGCCTTGCTCGCGGCGAACCATCGCGTGCCAGGTGCCGGCAGGTGGCATCCGGATCTCGCAAAACGCAAGAGGAGCGGGCGTCGTGTCGGCACAATCGTAGGCTGTCGTCGTGGGTACCTGGTCGCGTCCGACATACAGGTCGAAGTCGTTGGAGACCGATGTCACCGTGCTGCTTCCGAGCTGCCCGTTGAGGGCGACGCGGAGGACGGCAGTGCCGGGAGCAACCTTTATGGCCAACGTGGATTCGGGCACCGTGCCCGTGAGTTGAAAAGCGGCGGTAACGACCGCCGTGGACACACTCCCGACGGCCGGCAGGCCGCAGCTCGTGTTTTCCGACAGGGGCCCGGCAGTACTTTGGATCCACGTTCGGTTGACGTACACGTCGGTGTCGAAGGCAAGGTCCGGCGCCAGGCAGTCGAAGCTGTTGCCGCCGGACGTTATGCCGGCCAGCACCGAGCCCGCGCCGAGGTCGGCAAACATTGGCCCCCCGGAGTCACCTTCGCACGTGTTCGCGCCGCTGCCCGTGAACGAGTAGCAGATGTGTTGCGTGCCGGGTACGTCGCTGGGGCACTCGCCGGTGCGCACGGTTCCTACCCGTTTGATCCCGGCGTAATCCGGCGTGCCCCGCCCGGCTACCGTGGTGCCGAATCCGACGATGGTGGCGGAAGTCCCGAGCGCCAGCCGTCCGGTGGTGTTGATCCCGGCCGGCACAATTCCGGTGACTTCGTCGGCCAGGGTAACGACCGCGACGTCGCCGCCAGCGGCAAATTGGTAGGTTGGCGAGACACTGATGTTGGCGACGGCGAACGTCCCCCCATGGGGCAGGAAGACGCGCAACGTGGCCGGGTCGATAGGACCCCGGCGCGCGCACGCCGCGGCGTCCCACGCGCGGTTCGGGCAGACGCAGTGGGCGGCGGTGAGAAACGTGTGACAACCCACCAGAGTCCCGGAGCACAGGCCGTTCATGACTGCGCCGGATGCGTCCTCGTAGAACAGGAGGGCGCCGGTTTCCGGATAGGCAAAGGTCGGCTCTCCGTTGACGATGCGCGGGCTGACCTCGTTCATGCCGGCCACTTCTGCCGCCCACGTTGCCGAGCGGTCGTGGTAAGCCACTACCGTGAGGCCAAGCAGGCAGAGGATGAAATCACGGCATCCAGTGCGCGGTGTAAAGCGGGCGCGGAGGCAGTTCTTGGCATTGACGCCCTTCATTGGTGAGGTTCCGTTTCGAGCGTAAGGCTCCGTTTCGAGGCTGCCTTCGCGGCCGATCAACTCGGTGGCGGTGGGCCGCCGCCCCTTGCCGGCCGAAGCTGCCGCAGCTTTTCCTGTTGCGCGGCGGTCAGCTCGTTCTTGATGCGAATCAGCAACGTGAGGTGCGCCTTCTTGAGCTGTTGCTCGGCCGCCATGACCCGATCGACCTGCTCCAGGGCGGCGGCCTCGTCGACGCGCGCCGGCTCGAGTATCTTGTCGAGCTTCTGCGATTCGCGTTCGATAGCCCACTGCAGAGAGACGAGCGTCTTTTGTGCGTCCTCGATCTGCGTAGCGATGACCTCCCGCTGTTTGTCGCTAAGTCCAAGGTCGCTGTCGTGGCGCATGATGAGGTTGGGTGGGAAAAGGTTGGCGAAAAATGGCGGACCTCCCATTGGGGGCCCGCCATGATGACCCATCGGCTGGGCGCTCAGAGGGCTTCCCAGGGCCGCAAAGGCAAGAAGGAAGATAGCTGTGGCGTAACGAAACGAAGTCATACGTAAGCCTCCAGGGTCAGGGCGGACTGGTGGTTTGCGGGCGCAGGGTCGAGGCACCCCAGCCCCGAACCTTCGCATCCGAAAGCAGGTACTTCGTCCAGCAAATCGAGACCGGCCCCCGTCAGCAGGACGTCCGTCGGTAGATCGTAGACACCGATCTCGGCGACGGTGACGGGGCGAGGCGCTTGACTCGGACCGGTGCCGGTGAAGGACCACAGGACGAGGGCGATGCCGGCGGCGGCAAGCACCGCCGGGACAACCCGCCGCAGGATCGTGTTGCGCGCGCCGGTATGGTGTCGCCTGGCAGTCGCCGGACGGACGGCTGAGTGGGGGGCATGGCGCCGTGGGAGCGGCGCGTCGTCGTTGCTCGCTCGCGATGCGGTGGTGGCCAGTATGCGGTCGCGTAGCGCTGCCGATGGCTCAGGTTCGCAGGCGAGGTCGAGGAGGGCATCGAGGCCCGCGGCCGCGTCCCGGTAGCGTTGTGCTTCCGGCGACGTGCGAAGGAGTTGCTCGGCGGCGGCGCGCTCTGCCGCGGGCCATCGTTCCGGGTTAGCGCCGTACGCGTCTACCAGGGCGCGCAGGCGGGCCAGAGGCATGGGCGAGGTTTCGTTCATCGTCGCCTCCTTCGTTACTCGGCAAGGAGTTCCGGCAAGAGGTTTCGCAGGCGCGCGCGCAGTGTGCGGCGGCCGCGCGCGAGCAGGGATTCGAGTGCTTCCACGCTAATGGCCATCATTGCGGCGGCCTCGATGTTCCCCAAACCCTCGTAGTGACAGAGCGTAATCGCGATGCGTTGCTGGACGGGCAGCGCTGCCACCGCGGCACCGACTCGGCGGCCGATGTCGTGGGCCTGTAACTGCGCCGCGGCGGATGGCTGAGGGTCCGGCGGTTCCGGGATGTCATCGAGCGAGGTTGTCGGGGTACGGCGCAAGCGGTCGAGGCAGAGGTTGACGGCAACGCGGTGAAGCCAGGTGGATAGCCGTGCGGTGGGCTGCCAACGAGGGGCATTGGTCCACAAGCGCAAGAACGTTTCCTGAGCGACGTCCTCGGCGGCGGCTGAGTCACCGAGCATCCGGCGCGCACAGGCGACGACGGACCCGAGGTGACGGTCCAACGCGGCCCGAAAGGCGTCACGGTCGCCCTCTTTGATGCGCAGCATGAAGCTTTCATCCGTGTCGTCCAACGGCCGTCCATCCCGGTTGTTCGGCGTCCCATGCGCCAGCAGGGGGGCTGACCTGACGCATGGGACACCGAGTGTCTCGACCCACGATAGCGGTCGGGTCGAGGCGTTGCGGAGAACCTGTCGCGTGTCAGAGCGGTGGAGGGCCGCCCGGGCCACGGCAGCCGCCCGGTCCCGCCGCCTGCAACTCCTCCAGGGTCACAGTTCCGTCACCATCGTCGTCAACGCGCGTGAAGTGTCGTCTGGTCATATTCTGGCGCATGATCGTGTCGAAGGTCGCGAACTCCCCCGTGTTGAGAGTTCCGCTGCCGTCGGTGTCAGCCTGCGCGAATACGGCACTTAACTCCTCCTCCATCTCCGCTCGCGACGGCGGTTCGGCGAGAGCTGCCGCCGGCGCGCACAGCAGAGCGCCCATCACGCCAGCGAGGAGCCTGCGATTTAGTTTCATGCTCATGTGGTCTCCTTTCGATATGCTGAGGGTTTCTGCCGGCCGGCACTCGTTAAACGCAGAGCCCTGCCAATTCCGTCGCTCGGTCGTGAGTTCTGTGGCAGGGGGCGATCCGTTCGGACACGAGATCCGTCCGCAGGTCGCCGTCTGGGGGGCGAGGTGATGGTTGGGTTCCGGGAGGTGCCGTCGGGCGGCGTTATGGCGCGGGTGCGCACCGGGCCACGGTGCTGTACGGGTCGGCGTCGTCAGCGTTGACCGCCGCGACGATGGCGGCGATGGCGTTCGGCAGGTCGTTGTGTTGTGCCGCGTACGCGTTTTCGAAGACGGAGAGGCGGTCGTTGTAGAGCACGTCGTGCAGGATGACGGCGTTGTTCAACGGTCGCGTGATGAAGGTCTGGTAGCGGCCGTTAAAGGGCAGGCCGAGGAATTCGGCTTGTGCGGCGGTCAGTAGTCGCTCGCACTCCGCGGGCGTGATGCCGGCAGCGTATGCCAACTGCAGGCGCCCGGTCAGGTCGGCGAGAAACCCGGAAAACATTAGCGCGGCGGCCCAATCCGCCGCCGCCTCCCGCCGGCGTTCGTCGTCGCCGTGACGGGCAAAAAAGTCGATGGCGCCGCGATGGCCGACGAAGTTGGCGAAGGACTCGTTGAAGGCTGCGGAGCTACCCAGATAGACGGTGTTGTGCAGCAATTCGTGGATGACGGTGTTTGCCAGTGTCGCATCGTCGTATCGCAGCAGCGTCGACAGGACCGGATCGTCGAACCAGCCGAGGGTGCTGAAGGCAACCGACGGGCGCACCATGGTATCGAGGCCTTTCGAATCGAGATCTGCGGCCTCGCGTACGGCCTCGGCGCGGTTGAAGTAGCCCTTGTACGGGACGCGGCCGACGATCGGGAACCACCACGTGTAAGGAGTCAGGCGGTCGCGATATGCCGCCGTAACCACGTGCACGACCTGCGAACTATCGACCGCGGCGAAGCTGGCATAGCTGCCGCCGACGCGCAGACCGAGGATGTCGCGGGCATAAGTGCGAACGGCGAGGACGAGGGTGAGCTTGGCGCGTGTGTCGGCAGGCAGATCCGGCTCCTGCAGCATCTCCTCGATCGGCACACGACGCCAGAGTATCTTGGCCTCCTCGTAGCCGGCCCGCAGGACGTACGTCGGTGAGCAGCCCGCGAGCAAGGGGGCGAGGGCCAGCCCGCAGAAGTAGATTAGGCTAATGGCGCCCGTGCGAAGGTGCGTCCAATGTCGCGTCATTCCATCGAGTGTTCGGCGGTGCAAGGGTGGGACGTGATTCCTATCTGCGGTGGCGGAGCGGCGGGGGGAAGATCGGGATGACGTTGCGAACTGCGGCGCTCTGGCCACCGCCCCGGGGCTGCCCAGCCGTCGGTTCGCCGGCGCTGCTCCGCGGCGCGCTGGCCTCACGAACCGAAATGTGCTCGCCAGGCGATTGTGCACTACCTTGGTAAATCAGTGGCGTCTCCTTCGGGGGAAGTGTGCGTCAGTCGGCGGTGCGGTCGGCGCCGGCGAAGCGCGCCGCCGGTGGTTGTGGCGGGTGCGCGCTGCGCGTTTGCAGTGCATGGAGGCGCGCATAGAGGCCGCCGAGCGCCAGCAGTTCGCGATGCGAGCCGATTTCGCGGACCTGCCCGTGATGCATCACAATGATGCGGTCGGAGTGCTCGATCGTCGACAGGCGGTGCGCGATGACTACGGCGGTGCGGTCGGCCAGCAGTTTGGCAAGGGCATCCTGAATCAGCGACTCGGTTTCGGTGTCGACGCTGGAGGTGGCTTCGTCGAGTACGAGGATGGCCGGGTTGTAGGCGAGAGCGCGCGCGAAGGAGAGCAGTTGTCGCTGGCCGGTTGAGAGGTTGCTGCCGCGTTCGCGCAGCGATTCGTCGAGATTGCCGGGAAGCTGCCGGATGAAGCGGTGGGCGTTTGCGGTGACTGCGGCGGCCTCGACGGCGGCGCGGTCGATGTCGCGGCGGCGCAGGCTGATGTTGTCGGCGATGCTGCCGGAGAACAGGAAGACATCCTGAGCCACGGCGCCGACGCTGCGTCGCAGGGCGTGCAGGTCCCAATCGCGCACATCGATGCCGTCGACGAGGACGCGGCCGCGCTGCACGTCGTAGGATCGGTTGAGTAGTTTGATGATGGTGGTCTTGCCGGCGCCGGTGGCGCCGACGATAGCGATCTTCTCCCCCGGGGAGATCTCGAAGCTGACGTCGCGCAGGACCCAGTCATCGCCTTTGTACGCGAACCAGACATGCTCGAAGGCGATGCGTCCGGGGCAGGTCCGAGTGGCAGCCGGGAGGCGGGGGTTTGCGGGTGCCGCGATGGCCGGGCGAGTGTCGAGGAGCTCGAACACGCGCTCGGCCGCCGACATTGCCGACTGCATGACCGCATACTTGGACGAGAAGTCGCGGACAGGGACAAAGAACTTCTGCACGTATTCTATGAAGGCAACCAGCGTGCCGAAGGCGAGAGTTGCGTCGAGGATGCGAATGCCGCCGTACCAGACGATGAGCGCGAAGGATATGCTGCTGATCGCTTCGACGATCGAGAACAGCGAGGCCTCGTATATGTTCGACCAGTGATTGGCTTGACGGTGGGCGTCGTTGAATTCGTCGAACTCCTCGTAGGTGCGAGTTTCGCGGGTGAACAGCTGTATGACCATCATGCCCGAGATGGCTTCCTGGAGGTGGGCGTTGAGGCGAGCGATGCGCTCTCGGATGAGGCGGTAGCTGTGGCGGGCGCGGAGGCGGAAGAAGTTGATGGCGAGCAGGAGAAACGGCAGGAGGGCGAGGCTGACCAGGGCGAGCTTGACATCGATGGCCAGCATGATGGCGACGATGCCCAGCAGCGTGACGACATCCATGCCGATGGTGAGGGCACCGGCGGCGAACATTTCGTTAATGACATCGATGTCGGTGGTCATGCGGGTGACGAGGCGGCCGACCGGGTGGCGGTCGAAGTACGCGGCTTCGAGGCGCTGCACGTGGGCGAAGACGGCGATGCGGAGGTCGGCGAGGCTCTTCTGGGCAACTACCATGGTCAGGTAGTACTGCAGGTACATGAAGGCGAGTTCGGCGACGATGGTGGCGCCGAATATGACTCCCATGACTGCGACGCCGTGCGGATTGTTTTGCGCCACGTAGCGGTCGATGGTGACTTTGAGCAGGTAAGGTTGGGCAAGGACGAAGGCCGAGGTTACGGGCAGGCAGGCGACCGACAGCCAGAACTCGCGCTGATAAGGGCGGATGAACTGCCAGAGGCGGTAGGCGAGGCGAGCGTCGTACGCGCGCCCGAGGAGCGTTTCCGAGTCGGCGGCGCTGACGGTTGGGGCGGCGGGGGCGCTCATAAGGCAGCGATCTCCTCCTCGAGTCGCTGCTGGCGGGCGAGGTCGGCGTACAGACCGCCACGGGCCATGAGAGTGGCGTGGTTGCCGATTTCGACGACTTGCCCTTCGTCAATCACGGCGATGACGTCGGCGTTCTGGACGGTGGAGATGCGGTGGGAGACGACGATACGGGTGCGTTGGCGAACGACGCTTTCGAGGGCGGTAAGGATGGTGCGTTCGGTACGGGTGTCGACGCTGGACAGGGCATCGTCGAGGACGAGCACGGGAGCGTCGCGGAGCAGGGCGCGAGCGATGGTGAGGCGTTGTTTCTGGCCGCCGGAGAGAGTGATGCCGCGTTCGCCGACGACGGTATCGTAGCCGCGGGGGAAGCTCTCGATGTCGGTGGCGACACCGGCGACGGTGGCGGCGGTGCGCACGGCGGCGTCGTCTGCGTGGTCGGCACCGAAGCGGATGTTGTCGCGCACGGTTGCGGAGAAGAGGAAGGGGTCCTGCGGCACGTAGGCGATCGCGCGGCGGAGCTGGGCGAGTGGCATGGTGCGGACGTCGCGGCCGTCGAGGAGTACGGTGCCGTTATGCGCATCGAACAGGCGCGGTAGCAGCATGGCGAGGGTGCTCTTGCCGGCTCCGGTTCGGCCGATCAGGGCGAGCTGCCGGCCGGGGGCGACGGCGAGGGTGACATTGCGCAGAGCGGTGCGGCCGGTGCCGGCGGTGGGGTATGCGAAGGTTACGTCACGGTATGCGATGGCGCCGTGGATGACCGGGAGGGGCGTGGCGCCGGGTCGGTCGGAAATAGTGGCGGGGGCGTCGAGGATCTCCTCGAGTCGGCGCATGGCGGCGCGGCCGCGCTGCAGGACGGAGAGGATCCAGCCGAGAGCGAGGGTCGGCCAGGCGAGGAGGTTGAGATAACCGATGAAGGCGACCATGTCGCCGAGGCTCAGCCGGCCGGCGATCGCCTGGAGGCTGCCGTACCAGAGCACGACCAGAGTGCCGACGCTGGAAGCGGCGCGCATGAGTGGAAACAACTGGCCGCGCGAGCGGGCGAGTTTGAGGCTGGCCGCCTTGAAACGCTCGTTGGCGGCGGCAAAGATTCTGGCCTGAATCTCTTCGGCGGCGTAGGCGCGAACCACGTGCATGCCGCTGAGGTTTTCCTGCACGTCGCTGCTGAGGGCAGCCAGGCCTTCCTGTACCCGCAACGTGTCCTCGAGGATGCGGCGGCTGTAGAATTTCACAACGATGAGAAGCAGCGGGTAGGGAATGAGGGCGGCGAGGGTGAGGCGGGCGTCGAGGGCGAGCATGATGGCGACGCCGTAAGCGTAGTAGATGGGAGTGTTGATCAGGTTGAGAACGCCGACGCCGAGGAGCATGCGCACGGCAGTGACGTCGTTGACCAGACGGGACATCAGGTCGCCGGTCTGGTGACGCTGGTAAAAGGCGAGGGGAAGTCGTTCGAGGTGGCGGAAGAGGTCGTTTCGCAGGTCGTACTCGACGTCGCGTCCGACGTTGAAGATCAGGCTGCGTGACAGGGTGCGCACGACGGCCTGGGCGAGGGCGATGGCGACGATCGTCAGGGCGAACGTGGCAACGCGGCTGGCGGGGGCACCGGCGCCGACGGCGTCGACCGCGCGTTTGAGCAGGTAAGGGATGGCCATGGCCAGGGAGGCCGTGGCGAGCAGGCACAGGCAGCCGACGGCGTATCTCCGGCGGTATCGCCGTACGTAGCCCCACAAACGATGCATTTCGCGCATACTCCCACAACGACATTTCCATGCAATCGCGGTTGGCCGGGCAAAAAAAGAGGCGGCGGAACAAGTCCGCCGCCTCGGTGCGAGTGTGGGGTGCCGTTGCGGGTCACTTGTCGATGGAGCCGTCCCACACCTCGATGGCGCCGTACATGCCGCGCTCGGGGCCCTTGGCCTTCTTATCGTCCTTGCCCTTCTCCTTGGTGGGGTCGGCCTTACCCGAGCGCCAGGTTGGGGAGAGGACGTCGCCGAAGGCGACGCCGATGTCGAGTACGCCATCGCGGTTGACATCGGCAACGGCGGTGCCCCAGGTGCGTTCACGGCCGTCGGTGGGAAGACCGTTGTTCTTTTGAAGCTGCCAGTTTCCGGTGCCGTCGCCATGGAAGACGAAGACGCCGTAGACGCCTCCGATCTCTTCGAGGTTGGACTTGCCGACCACGACTAGATCTGTCTTCTGGTCGTTGTTGAGGTCGCCGAGGGCAACGCCCAGGGCATTCATCGGGATTATGCCTTCGTTCGCCTTGCGCCAGCGGATGCCTGCGGGGCCGGATTCCTGGATGAACACCTCGGCGCCCGGGATAGCGGCGCCGGAGGCCACGTCGAGCTTGCCATCGCCGTTGACGTCGCCGACGGCGATGCCCCAGTATAAGCCGTGGATCTCGGGGGCAGGCATCCCTTCTGATGCTTCCGTCCAGCTGCCTTTGCCGTTGCCGCGCCATACTCGGGGGCCGGCCGAGTAGGCGGCGACGACGTCGAGGTTGCCGTCGCCGTCGACATCGTCGATTTCCACTGCATTGCCCCATTCGGTTTGCGAAAGACCTTTAGAGCTTTCACGCCAGACCCCTTTGCAGTCGCCGGTGAAGGCGCGCACGCCCTCCTCGGAAGCGGCGACGATCGCAAGGTCGAGGCAGCCGTCTTTATTGAAGTCGCCGACGGCGACGTCTTCGGAGCCCACGGTGGGGAGTCCTGCGGAGGCGTTGCGCCAGTTGCCGGTGCCGTCGCCAAGATACACGAAGACGCCCTTGCAGTGGTCGGCGATGGCAACGTCCATCTTGCCGTCGTTGTTGGCGTCGCCAAAGTCCATGCCGCCACCGCAGTAGGCCTCGCGGGGTAGCCCGTTGGATGCATCGGTCCAGTTGCCCTTGCCGTCGCCCACGAAGATATAGGGCCCATCGGCGAGGCGCGAAACGACGCCGATGTCAGGGTTGCCGTCGCCGTTGATGTCGCCGAAGGCGAACTGAGACTTCCATATTCTCGATTTTGGCAGCCCCTGACTGGTGCTCGTATACTGAACCGGGGCTCTGGGGCCGGCGGCGGAGGGCTTGCCGGAACCAAACAGTCCACAACCGGGGACGGCCACCAGCCCGACGGTCGCCACAGCCAGGGAATTCCACGGAAACCTCATCAAACCTCCTCTCCCCCTTGCTTTTGGTCTTATTTCGGTGCAAGTGAGCACGCGGGCATGGAAAGCGTGGCGGGGTCATTACCAGAGGCGAATAGCCGGCGTCAAGAGAATCGCGCCGGCAGTGGGCGGCCCGGCGAGGCGGGCGGGTTTGGGGGTGGGTCGCGGCTGACGCGGTCCTTTTCCGCTTGACAACTTTCAACGCTTCGAGTAATTGGATGCAGCTTTCTGGCCCGGCTCTTGTGTGCCGGATCGGGGAAGTCTCGGTATGAGGGAAGTGGAGCAAATCGCTCCGTTGGACGTGCAGCAGAGGTGATTTCTCCGGCAGGGAAAGGAGAAAGCGAATGCGTAAGATGAAGTGGGTAGGAGGCCTGTGGGCGCTCAGTGGGGCGGCAGCTGGCGTGCTGATGCTCGTCGGAGTCGCATCGGCCCAGCCGCGGTACATCTCGACCGAACAGAGTGGTTCGGTTGTGGTGTGGCCGAATGTGGTTTGGGACGGCGTGCGCGACACCGTGATTCAGCTCACGAACACGCACAGTGGGACGATGGTGCACGCGCACTGTTTCTATGTGAATGCGGCGCCGGTAAATCCGCTGCTGCCCCCGTCGATCACGAATCCACCGCAATGGATCGAGACCGACTTCTGGGTGTGGATGACGCGTCAGCAGCCGACGCACTGGGTGGCCAGCCTCGGACGACGGGTCGACTACACCGATCCGTTCGGCTCGGATGGAGCCGGCATGGACGTCGGCTTGGTGCCGCCTGTGCCGCTGGGCTTCACGGGCGAGCTGAAGTGCGTGCAGGTGGACGACGGGGGAAACCCGTTGCGCAGAAACAGCTTGAAGGGTGAGGCGACGTTGTTGTGGGACGACGGTGATGTCACCCAGTACAACGCGATCGCGATCGCCGGTGATCCGGAAGAGTCGGTCGGTGCAGGCGATCAGACGCTAACCTTGGATCGGACGCCGGAGAATTTGGGTGGCGAGTACAACTCCTGTCCGAACGTTCTCATCCTGAACCACTTCGCCGACGGGGCGCCCGACCTGGTCTTGGAGCAGGAGGGGCGCTGTGAGCCGGTGTGTATCGGCGGGAACCGAGAAGGGGCGCCGTGCTTGATCGACTCCGAATGTACCGGTGCTGGCCGCTGCCTCGCGTGCCCGGTGCAGACGTCGGTGACGCTGGTGCCGTGCCAGGAGGATTTCGAGAATCAGATCCCCGGCCGGGTTACCGTACAATTCCAGATCTTCAACGAGTACGAACAGCCGTTTAGCACCAGCACGACGGTGGACTGCTGGCTCGACTCTCCCATCAGCCTTCTGGGGACGCCGGGAGCGGCCAACCCCTTTACGTATCGAGTGCTTGGGACTATCGGGGCGCACACGCGCATTTCGCCGGTCCCGGGTAACGGCGGCGTGATCGGGGTGGCTCAGGAAACGCGGCGAGATACATCCGCGTTAAACACAGTCGGACCGGCGGCGCGGGCGGCGTTCAACCTCCATATCGAGGGAACCCGCTTTAGTGACGCGGGCGTGACCGACCGCATCATCCTCCCCTCGTTGGATTAGGGTATGACGAGCCACCAGAGGGCGGTGAGGAAAGGAGAACACGCGATGAGCACCATCACGGGCAATAAGCGGCGGACGATTCTCATGGGGCTCCTCGGAGCCGTGGCGGCGGCTGGTGTCGCTCGTGCGGATGTCGCGTCGGACAAGCCGGGCGCGATCCTCATGTACCCGAAGATTGTCGTCGATACGGCAGGCGTCTTCGGGGCCATCACGGACACCGAGATACAGGTGACCAACACCTCGAACTCGGTAATCGCGGCACGTTGCTGGATCGTCAACGCGACGAGTTTCTGCAGCAATGCGCCGAACGTGCCGTGCCTCGACAACACGGGATGTCCCGCTGGCGGCGTTTGTTTGCCGCAATGGACCGAGAACGACTTCCGCATGACTCTGACGAAGCGGCAGCCTGTCACCTGGAAGGCCAGCGATGGGCGCGCGGAATTCCCCTGCCCCGGCATCCTGGGTGACAACTGCCCGGCCGGCCAGTCGAATCGGGGCTCCGATGGCACGCCGTCCTTCGTGCCGCCGGTTCAGACGGACCCGTTCTTCGGGTACATGAAGTGCGTTGAGGTTGACCCCAACGACTTCCGTCCGACGCGAGGGTTCGATCCCGCAAACGACTTCGAAGGCGATCTGAAGGGTGAAGTCACGATCGTTCGTACCGAAGTTTTAGAGGAAGGGCCCAACACGGTCGACGCGCTCAAGTACAACGCCATCGGGGTTCAGGCGCTGGCGGCGGCGAGTTCGAATAGGGACGACGTGCTGTGCTTGGGTGGCGGCACGACTTCGCAGTGCCCGAATGGAGCGGAGTACAACGCCTGTCCGAACATCGTCATCGTCGACAACTACTTCGACGACGCGAGAGTTGCATCCCACGGGAATACGCAGGTCCAGACCGTGGTTTCAGATCTGACCGTGATTCCCTGCGGGGACGACTTCTACACGCAGCAGCCACTGTCGTCGGTGCTGCAGTTCCTGGTTTACAACGAATACGAGCAGCGCTTCTCGACGTCCACGAGCGTGAACTGCTTCCGTGAGACGCAGCTCTCGGATATCGATACGCGACCGGGACCATTCGGTAATCCGCAGTCGATATTCAATGTCGGCGTGCAGGGTACACTGACGGGCCAGTTCCGCATGCGGCCGGTACCGGGCCCGACCTACGCGAACAAGGTGGTCGCGACTCTGTTCTCCTTCTGGGAGTGTGATCCGGAACGGCATCCGGATGGAGTCTGCAGCGGTGCTGTAAACACGAACTTCACTGGTACTCCGGAGCTGGGTGACGTAATGTTGCTGAGCCCCGAGGTTCCGTAAGTAGTGTCGGGACGAGGGGCAGGGGCCTTAGAAAGCCCCTGCCCCTTTTTTCTTTTTCTAGGCCCGGCTTTATCTCCGGGAACAATGCATAACCTCATATGAGAACGCGGTCGGTCGCACGCTGGATCCGCGCGGTATCGGTAGCGGCCGCAGTATTGGGTGCGGGTGCCGGGGCCCCGGCAGCCGAGGTGAGTACTGAACTCCCGGGTGCAATTCTGGTGTTTCCAAAAATCACCAGCGGACTCGACCACGATACGATCGTGCAGATTAGCAACGCTACGGGCGAGCGAGTCAGGGCGCGGTGCTTTTACGTGGACGGTCGGCCCGGTCCCGACAGTGGGTCCCCGACGTGGTTAGTGACGGACTTTGAGATCCAGTTGACCATGCAGCAGCCGGCTGTATGGGTGGCTGGGGAAGGCTTGCCCGCGTCCCCACCGGATGGGCGCGACCGCAGCCTGTACCCTGGAGCCGTGCCGCCGGTTGCCGAGGGCTTCGTCGGCGAGCTGCGCTGCGTGGTTGTCGACGATAGCGAGAGCCCGGTCTCACGGAACGCTCTGACGGGGGACGCCACCATAGTGGAGCGGACCGCACAAACGACCCGTAAGTACGAAGCGATAGGGATACCGGGCCTGGCTGGTAACGACGGCGACAATACGCTCCTGCTGAACGATGTGGAGTACGGGAGCTGCCCGCGGGTGGTGCTCCTGAACGCCTTCTTCAGCGGTGCCCTGGATCCCGTGCTGAGTGTGCCTGTCTATACGCGTTTGACGGTGGTGCCGTGCAGCATGAATATCGAGGATGCGATACCGGGTACCGCGACGCTGCAGTTCGAGGTCTTCAACGAGTTCGAGCAACCGGCTTCGTTTAGCGTTGCAGTGACGTGCTTCGGGGATCTCGACCTGAGGGAGATCCCGATTTTCGGTGTTGCGCTCCAGGGCACACTGGTTGGGCAAGCCCGAATTCGACCGGTGGTGGATGCGGGAGTCGATCGGGGGCACGGCGTGCTGGCGATTGGGGAAGAAGTCCGCGTCGGCACGGGTGCGGTTACGGCGGCGAATGTACATTTCATCGGCGGACAGCTGCAGGGGGACGTCATCACGCTGCCGGACACGTTCTGAGGTGGACGGAGCGGTCCGTGCCATAAGCGCCCGGGCCGGGTGGCGTCAAGCGTCGGCGCGCGGGAACACCTGCAGGAAGGGCCGCACCTCGACGCGGTTGAAAACGCCGTTAGTTACGTAAGGATCGCGGCTCAGGAGGTCCCATACGGCGGCGGCGGACTCAGCGTCGATGACGATGAGGCTGCCGCCCCCATCCGTAAAGGGCCCGGCGAGCAACAGCTTGCCGGAGGCGGTCAGTGGTTCGAGGTGCGCGAGATGAGCTGGCCGGTGCCGCGGCCGCTTGTCGCGGGCGTCAGGGGCGTCGTGACCGATAATTACGAACAACATTGGCAGCGGCCTCGCTTTCGGCATTCATGCCGAGGTTGTAACCTACGGGCGTTATGGTGGACAAGCAATTCGAAGTGGCGCCAGAGGCGATAGAAGCCGTAGTCTGTCGGCTGGGCGATCTCGAAGCCGCTCTCGGTCCTTCGGTTCGGCCCATTCTCGGTGCGGTCCGGACGCGGTTGATTACGGCCATGGCGGCTCGGGATCGCGGTGAGATGCTAGAGGCGATTTCGGACGTCGCTATGGCCATGGAGGAGCTGGCGGCGTGCGCGGACGATCTGGACCCGGCCGAGGCGGCGGCGATGCGGATGGCCTCGCGTTCTCTGCGCGTGGCCTTGCTGCGAGGGGATGAGCCCGGTGCAAGAGGAAGCGCCGCGGCGATGTTGGAGCGGTCGGGGGCGAGGGAACGGCAGCGGACCCGTTAAGCCGGCGATTACCCTCAAGTGCTCTCCCTCACTCGAGCGCTGTCAGCCCTGGCCTGTTTGCTGCCGGCAGCGGCGTTCAGCGCTACTGGGGTCGGGTACGGCCCTCTGCCGGTCCGGAATTTCCAGCCGATTCAGTTGATCTTTCTGAACTTGCCCTTCGAACGCGCCGCGGTGCTGTCGCCCGGCGCGTTCAGCGTCCGCCTCGAATCAGCCGAAAGTAACGAGATCGCCACCGAGCAGGGGGATGTTGCGGCGCTCCTGAAATTCGAAAGCAACCGCACGGTTCTCGGTGGTTCAGTCGGGGTTTGGCCCCGCCTCGAAGTCGGGGTCGACATCCCGATGATCTCACGTTTTGGGGGATTCATGGACCCCTTCATCAACGGCGTCGAGGATCTCTTCGGCCAGGTGAACCCTGAGCGGAAGCTCTTTCCAGACAACGTCTTCGGCGGTTTCTCCGTCGATCGCCGAGGTGTTGCGCTGTTTCACGGCCCCAAACAACAGTTCGCCCTTGGCGACCTCTGGTTCAGCGCGAAATACGAACTCTGGCGGCCGGAGAAACTTCCCATGCTGTCGCTGCGCGGAGCGGTCAAGGTCCCAACAGGTCGAGCCGGGGCGGTCTTCGGTAGTGGGCAGCCCGATGTCGGCGTTGGCTTCGCCATGGAGTACGGGCCGCTTTCGTGGCTGATGCTGTACCAGAATCTCAACCTGATCTTTCCGGTGGGACGGATAACGCCGGGTAACCTGAGCCTCGATCCATTCGTGACGGAGGGGTTCGCACTCGAGCTTTGCCTGGCTCGCTGGGTGTCGCTGGTTGTGCAACAGGAGGCGTACACGAGTCCGATGCACGGTACGGGAACCCCGATTTTGGACGGGACGGCGGTCGAGTTGGCGGCGGGCTTCAACGTGGCGTGGGAGGGGTGGCTACTCCAGGTTGGCGGCATCAACAACGTGAGCGGCGTTGCTACTGCCGCGGACTTCACCTTTTACCTGCGCCTCAGCTACGCCGGCGAACTGCCGGGAAGACGAAGCGGTTGAATCGCGTCCGGAGCCCGATCGTGACGCGCGTCGCGATCAGGCTCTTCGCCCTCCGGAGGGGGACCGGGCCGCCTGGCGGGCCGCTTGTCGGGAGAATGCTCTGGCAGGTCCCGAGAAGGCATTTGAGCCCTTCGACACGCCGGTTAAGAAGTTGAGAAGAGATCGGCTGTTCGGTGCTTCTTGACTGGGCCTCACGAGCGCGGGTTGGCGCCCGCAAGCCGAGAATAATCGATAGGACCCTCACCCTGGCGAAAGCCGGGGTTCCGCCTCGGATGAGGCGGCTGCCTTCCGGCTCTTGCCGGGGTCGCCGACGAACTTCTGGACCGCGTGCTTTTCCCCAAGCAGCGCCATGTGCCCGTCGCCGATGGCCACGGAGGAAATCGCGGTGAAGCCGGCCGCGGCCATCCAGCTCTCGATGGCGGCGGTCTTGCGCATGAGGGGAGCAAGCTGAAAGCCGCTGCCTCCCCAGTGCTCGGAGCCGCGGACCGTTGTGTCTGGCCCGGCACCGGTGCAGACGAACAAACCCTTCGGCGCAAGGTGGGAGAATGAGTGTGCCATTACCGTCCGCACGGCCATGTCGTCGTGCAGGTAGGGGAACAGGTCGATCGCGAGGATGATGTCAGGATCGTCTCGCATCAGGTAACTGGCGTCATCGGTCGCGTCGCCGACCTCGAAGTCGAAGTCCGAGAGGCCTTCACGATTGACTAGCTGGCGGCCGAGCATGACCTCGTGCGGGTTGCGGTCCAAGCACCGAATTACCAGGTCGCCCCGCTTGCGGGATCGTGCAAGCTCCCGTAAGTACCTCCCCGTTCCTGCGGCGACATCGAGAATTACGGTCCGGCGTCCGTTGGTACGGCGATCGGCTATCAACCCGGCGACCATCTCTCGCGTCAGGTCGACCCGTCTTCGCAGTGCATCGCAGCGCCGAAGCTGAAGGAAGGTGCGATCGATCCAGCGGCCCAGCGCACCCGACCCCTGAGGGACGTTTTCGTACGCATACTCGAGCACGATTCCGGATTCCGACCCGTGACAGGCGGCGAGCCGCAGGCCCTCCGAATACCGAGCCAGCACATGCATTACGTTCGCCGTTACAGACATGACCAACCACTCTTGAATAGGTCAGCGCATTTTGCCAAGCAAGCCACGCACCAGCGTCTGTCCTTCAAGCTGGCTTCACGTGTAGAGGATGTCGGTTGGTCCGGGGCGTCACCTGGTGACGACACCTGTCTCGGACACATTACGGTTGTTTGCGCGGCTGGAGCCGGGCAGTGGGGATTCGCATGAACCTTGTCGACGGTACTAAGCTTACGTATTCGCAGCTGCGGAGCCTCGATATGTCGCGCGCGGTTTGTTTCTGGCCGGTGAGCGCTCTTGAGGTGCACGGACCGCATTTACCATTGGGAATGGATCTCTTCATGGCACGCTGGATGGCGGCGGAGGCCGGCAGGCGGTTCGCCGCTGCGCATCGCGACTGGACGGTGGTTCAGCTCCCCCCCCTGCCACTGGGCACCGACGAGTTGCCTCTGGCGGGGTCGATGGAGGTAACGCAGCGGAACCTCTACGCCGCCCTGCTGGCCCACGCTCGTTCGCTGGTGCGTGCGGGGTTTCGGTATATCGTGGTGACTAACGGCCACGGTGGTCCTCGCCACGCCGCGGCATTAGAGGCGGCTTGTCGTCGCATCAGCAAACGCCACCGAGTGCAGATGTTCTCGCCTTCCGTGCTCGTGCTTCATCGTCTGATAACCGGCCAAAGGACGCAGGAGGTTGAGCGGCGACTCGGCCGGGCACTGACCGAACCCGAGACGACCGGCTTGCGTGGGGGCGAGCACGCTGGGACTCTGGAAACCTCGTTCATGCTTGCGGAGGAACCTGAACTTGTGGACGCCAAATACCGGGTGTTGGGCCCCGTCCGTCCGCCGATCTTTGCGCCATTGGAACGTATGGGTGCTTTCCTGGCGTCCTGGTGGGAAGGGTTGGGTCGTGATGCCGCGAGGTTGCGGTTGACCACGGAGGGTCTTGCCGGTGGGGTGGGTTGGCTATTGAACGCGCGCTACGGTTACGGCGGTCCGGTGGTGAGTTATCAGGGCGACCCGTCCGTCGCTTCGGCGGAACTCGGGGCGGCGTTCCGTGACGTCATGGCGGCGGACTGCTTGGAGATCGTCGAGGCCGTTACTTCCGGAACCGTGCGGGCTCAGGATGTTCGAAGCATCGCTTCCGATCCGGTCGTGATCCAACCGGGCTTCTGGGCAAAGATCGGCCTTGGCGTAGCGGCGTTGCTGGTCTTGCTGATGTTGTAAGAAGGGCCGAACGCTTACGAATGTGCAAGTTCGCGCCGTCGCGCGTGGTGACTCTCACGTAACATCCTAACGGCCCCCATCAGACCATCATCGGTCCAAGAACACCGGGCATCCGACGTTGCGCAAGACGTATTCCGTCGTGCTGCCCAGCACCATTTCGATTATGCGGCTATGGCCGTAAGCGCCAATGAACAGCAGATCGTGCCCGCGTTCTTCGATGAAAGCCGTGATGCGCTCCGGAGCGTTGCCACTGGCGATCAACTCAAGGGTGGTCGGCAGTTCGTACGGGCGCAGATACGCGGCGGCTTCGTCCAACACGCGACGACCGTCCACCTCGTCCTTGTTCACGGTTACCACCGTCAGTGGCAACCCCAGGGTTGCGCACAACTCGGCCGCGGACTGCATGACCGCTGCCGCACGCTGCCTGCCGTCGTAAGCAAGCAGAGGGCGACAGCAGGCCCGAAACTCCGCCCCGCTGACGAAAAGCGGCTTTGGGGAGCGACGCGTGACGCTCTCCGCGGTACTTCCCAGTAGCCCCGTGGAGAAGCGCTCGTTGACGCCGCGGTGGCCGATGACGACGAGATCCGAGGTCTTTGCCTGCTCCGACAGTTCGTTGGCAACGATGCCCATGGTGAGCACCGTTTCCGCTCTAACCCCGGCCGCGACGGCGCTCTCGGAAAACTCCTGCAAGAATATCTTTCCGCGTTCGTGCAATGCCTCGCGCATCTTAGATGAGAAGTCGAGATACGGTTCGAAGCCCAGCGAGCCCGAGATGTCGTGCATCACCGAACCCTCGATCGAGACGATGTCGACCACGTGCATGCCGACGACGGTGGCTTGCAGCTTCGCGCCCAGCCAGAGCGCGTACCGAACGGCCGACCCGGCATGCGCCGAGCCATCGAGGCCCACGAGAATGCTCTTGATCATTGCAGCCCGTCTACACTGCGACTCGAGTAGCGGCAAGCGCCTGCAACCCGACAGCCGGGTTTGCATGACCCCCCGGGTTGGGACAGAATCCGTTTCGTGACGCAACGAAACGACATACGGGCGGAGCGGGCAACGCGCCAGTTGGCGGTGCTCGATGAGTTGAAGGAGGCGGCGGCACGCCTCGGGTTTGCGGTGCGCGAGGAGCGACTGCTGCGCGAGGTTGGCTATCACGTGCGCGGTGGGAGGTGCCGCGTGGGGGAGCAGGAGATGATCCTGCTCGACCGTGGCCTGCCGCCGCAGGTGCACATCGAAATTCTCCTCGAGGAGTTGTCTTCCTGCCGCCTGGACGAGGTGTACCTGTCTCCCGCCGCGCGTGAGCTGCTGGAGCGGACAGGCGGCGGTATACGAACTGCGGCGCCGTCCGATTCGGCTGGCGTCGAGGTGACGTCCTGACCTGTCAGATCGTGAGATCAGGCGCTTCGAGGACGCGGTGACCCGCCGCCCGCTCAAGACTTCGTCGTTAGCCAAGGTGCCGACCGACCGTTTCGCCATCTTCAAGGACCACCTGCGCCGGCAGGGCCTGAAGTCGACGGCACAGCGCGACGACATCGCGCGCGTGTTCTTTGCCAGTCAGCGACACATCAGCGTCGAGGAACTCTACCACGCGGTCAAGCGCGTCAACCCCGGGATCGGCTATGCGACCGTGTATCGTACGGTGAAGCTCCTCACCGAGTGCGGACTTGCTGTCGAACGCCACTTCCGCGACGGCGAGGCGCGGTACGAAACGGCCGGAGAGGGTGGTCAGCACGACCACCTGCTCTGTGAGCGCTGCGGTACCATCGTCGAGTTCGATCAGCCCGAAATTGACGCCCTGCAGGCAGAAGTAGCCCGTCGTTTCGGCTTTCGCTTCACGGGCCGAAAGATGGAACTCTACGGCGTCTGCCGGGCGTGTCAGAAGAGTGAGAAGTGAGACCACACACTTCGCGCAGCCGCGGTGCCTGAGCACCGCCACTTCTGGCGAGGGGATTCCGCGGCGATCTGAACGCGCTGCGTGAGGGAACGCGGCGAAGCGCCCCTCGGGGAGCTTGACTCAAGCTCCCCGAGAGGGTTCGCCTCTCCTTGGTCTTCCGGGACGAAGGAGAGCTCCCTTGTGCCACGCTCTACTGGCGGATGCCAGGTTCTTGTCGTTGCTCACCCAGTTCGATGCGGACATCGCGGTGCAGGTGCGCGCCGCGGGCTGCCACTGCGGTGGGCGGTTGCATAGCGCCCGCTACCGACGTAAGCCGCGCGGCGCCGCGATCGATGTCGGCGCCGACTACCAATGGCGCCAGAGTTTCTGCTGCGCGGCTGACGGCTGCCGGCGCCGGGTGACGCCGCCGTCGGTGCGCTATCTGGGCCGGCGCGTCTATCTCGGGGTGGCCGTCATCGTGCTGAGCGCGATGACGCATGGGCTGAGTCCTCGCCGCGTCGCGTATCTGCACGAGCATCTGGGCGTGAGCGTGCGCACGCTGCGGCGCTGGCGGCAGTGGTGGCGCGAGGGGTTTGTCACGACGGCGGTGTGGCGACACACCCGC
>JAKLJW010000013.1 GCA_023150935.1 Candidatus Binatia bacterium
AGTGCGTGTTACGAGGAGAGCGTGCTGAAGTGGCTGGCGAACCCCGAGCGACCCGAAGGGCCGCAGGGGACGATCGGATTTACGATCAGCGCCGACATGAGCCCGGAGCTGCGGACCGTGTGCGAGCAAGTCCGTGAGCCGCGATGGGAGGTCGTGGAGGAGCGTGCCGAGGAGACCGTGTGCTGGGCCGATGTGGAGTTCACGCCGGGGGACTGGCCGAAGGATGCCAGGCCGTTGCGGTATGTGGCGGTGCGCATTCGCAAGAAGCAGGGGCGGCTGTTTGCGGCCGGGAACGACACGAAGTATCTGGCCGTGGTCAGCAATCGCCGCGAGATGGCGGGGGCGCAGTTGCTGCGCTGGCACTGGGGGAAGGCCGGCACGATCGAGCACGTTCACGACGTGACGAAGAACGAGCTGGGCGGGGCGGTGCCGCCCTGCGGGCGGTTTGGGGCTAATGCGGCGTGGTACCGGCTGTGTCTGCTGACCTACAATGTGCTCAGTGCCATGAAGTCGCTGGTGTTGCCGGGGGAACTGAGCGCGGCGCGCCCGAAGCGGCTGCGGTTTCGGCTGTTCACGATCGCGGGGAGACTGATTTCGCACGCGGACAAGGTCATCGTGCGGATCAGTGCGGCGGCCGAGCGGTTTGCGGGTCTGGTCACGGCCCGCCTGCGGCTGGTGTCCCTGATGTCCGTGCCCGCGCCCGCCAGCTGAGCCGGCGCCTACCCAACCTCGCTACACTCGCCGGCTGCGGAACGCGGCAGGGCGCACGTACGCCCGAGGCGTGCACGCACCGCTCGGCAAAGTCGTTGGAACGTAGCGGTGGAGCGCCGGGAGGCGTTGTGGCCCCCCGGGCGAGATCCGTGGGCGACAATCTGGCAGGTGAATTCGCTTGCCCGCGGGGTTTATTGGCGCCCGTCGGTGGGCTTACCGCCGGATTAGGGGCGAACGTATTTTCTTGACGCCCGACTCCGGGACGCGCTACTGTCCCGCTATTCCACAGGGGGAGGACGGCATGGCACGCACGACCCCGGTCCGATTCGCCATTGCGTTTTCGATCGTCGTTGCGGTTGCTGCTCTGAGCTTTGCCGGGCCGGCTGGCGGCCAGTGTACGGAGCGCGATCAGGCCAGTGACGTCCGCGCCAGTATCAGCCGGGCAGTCCGCTGCAACGACCGCATCTTTCGCAGCGGGCCCGGTGTAACCTGCAGGCAGAGTGCGCCACCGGCTTGCGCCGGGACCCTCGTGACCGACGCCGTTGCGCTCGCCTACGGCGCCAACAACCCGCCGAGCGCCGAGGTGGATACGCGCACGCTTCGCACGCAGCTTGCCTGCCAGAGACAGATCGGGCGCGCGGTGTCGTACTACGTCAGCACCATGCTGCGCGATCGCATCAACGGACGCACGATCGCGGAAGCGGATGCCCGTGCGGTGCGGCAGCTCGATCGCCTTCCCGACCGCTGCGCGGTGACCGTCGCGCTCGATCCAACCAGCGTTGTCGTGCCCGCAGTCGGTCCACAGTGCGCCGCCGCAGTGGGTGCACCGGCGTCGCCAGTCAACGCTACCGACCTGCGCAACTGCCTGCACACGCTACTGCGGCTGTGGGCGGAACGCTTCGGCCCTGACCCGCAGCCGTTGCGACCAAACATTCTCTTCATTCTCAGTGACGATCAGCGCTGGGACACGACCGACGACACTCACTCGCCGGTGCCGGGGGAGGACATCATGCCCGGTTTACGCCGCGAGATTGGCGGCTCGGGCGTCGAACTCGTCAACGCCTTCATGAGCACCCCGCTGTGCTGCCCGAGCCGCGCCAGCATCCTCCGCGGTCAGTACGCCCACAACACCGGGGTGTATACCAATACCGGCACCCACGGCGGCGCTGACGACTTCGTACCGCTCGAATCCGAAACCGTGAGCACCTTGCTGCAAGCGGCAGGATACCGCACCGGCTACCTCGGCAAGTACCTCAACGGCTACAGCGCGCTCTGGCCCGATCAGCAAACACCCTACATCCCGGTCGGGTGGACTTTGTGGAGCGCCTTCCGCAATGTCGCGTACTTCAACTATGCCCTGGTCGAGAACGGCGTCCCGGTGAGCTATGGCAACGCCGAGGCGGACTACTCGACCGACGTATTGCGAGAGAAGGCAAAGCAGTTCATTAGCGATGCGGTAACGGCGAACCAGCCCTTCTTCCTGTATTTGGCGTTCAAGGCACCGCACGGACCATGGCAACCCGCCCCCCGGCACGTCGGCAAGTACGCAGGCGTCGCCCCGTGGCGACCGGCGAATTACAACGAGCCGGACGTTTCCGACAAGCCAACCTGGCTGCAGAACACCGCGCCGCTCGATGCACAGGAACAAGCCGATCTCGACGCCATCCGCATTGCCCAGCTAGAAATGATCCAGGCGGTCGACGAGGCCATCGGTGGCAGCACAACCTACGGCATTACGGGGATCATGCAGCACCTGCGCGACCTGGGAATCGCCGACAACACGATCGTGATCTACTTCTCCGACAACGGGTGGCACTGGGGCGAACATCGCACCCAGGCGAAGAACAAGCCCTACGAAGAGTCGATCCGGTCGCCCATGTTCGTGCGCTATCCACAACTCGCCCCCCTGCCCCGGGTCGAGACGAAGATGGCGCTCAACATCGACCTGTGCCCGACCTTTGTCGATCTCGTGCGCCGCAACACCGATCCGGCGCCGACGATTACGTTCGACGGTACGAGCCTGATTCGCCTCCTCGACGGGACCGCACCGGCGTGGCGTACGGACTTCGTCACCGAGGGCTGGCCGACCAATCACGTATGGGCGACCGTACGGGAGGAGCGCTGGAAGTACAGCGAACTGCCGATCACCCCGGGCGACCCGAACACGGCGTTCGAGCTGGAGCTCTACGACCTGCTTACGGACCCCTTAGAATTAAACAACGTTGCCGGCGATCCGGCGAACGCGAGTCGTGTGGCCACCATGGCCGCGCGGCTGCGCGAAATCCGAGAAAGCTGGCCGATCGATTCCGACAGTACGATCGAGGATCCGGACGAGTAACAAGTTCCTGCATCGCATCCGCGATCATGCCGACCAACGTGGCGACCGGAACACGCAGGCCCCGGATGCACGGAACTCCGTTCATCCGGTTCGGATCAACCGTAATACGTGCGAAGCGCATCGCCATCTCCTTTGGGCCCTGCCTACCGTAGCGCGGAAGCGACTCCGTTTGCACATTGCCAGAACTCGGGCGCCAGGGCGGCCACGTTGTTCTTGACACTTGCCCCCCGGCGACACGTTGAGGAGCGGGAAGCGAGAGGGGGGACACCTTGAGTATACCGTCCAACACCGACGGATCGAAGCGCGACGCCTTCCCCGGGCTGCGGTTCGTCAACACGGTCGAGGAGGGCGACTGAATGTCCGACGGCACTTTCCTGATCATCGGCAACGCCGGCGACTCCTGCTGCACGGGGGTCGCAGAGGCGCTTAGCCAACTCGGGCACGATGTCATCCGAACCACCGATCCGCTGACCGAGTCGTTTTCTCTATGCGTGCGCGACCTGGAGACATTGCTCGGTCACGTGCTGGCCCGCAAGCATCCCGGCGCCGAGGCGATCAAGAACTGGAAGATCGAGAAATGGGAGGGCTCGAAGCTCGAGAGCATCAAGTCGGATCTCGGCAAGTTTGAGCATGGCGAGCTGAAAGGCGGCTTCGAGTCGGGTCCCGACAGGACCTACACTTTGTGTGGCGCCATCTGGCCCCCCGGGGCCAATCGGAAAACGGTCGGCACGACGGCGACCGTAGGTCACCTGAGCCGAATATGCTAATCGGCTGGTCGTCGCGAACGAGGCAATGGAGAGAGAGCGGAGGACGACATGAAGGGAGCAGCCAAGAAGGTGTTGCAGGCGGCACGGGAGCTACCGGAACTCGAGCGCGTCGATCTGGTTGAAGAGCTGCTTGCGGATCTGGACGGCTCCGATGAAGAGGTCGACGCGGCCTGGGCGGTCGAGATCGACCGCCGCACGCGCGAGATAGACGAAGGCAAGGTCAAGCCGGTTTCCTGGGCCACGGTCAGGCGAAGGATCGCCCGGTAGGCCGGTGAAACCGGCTAGGCTGGTATTCCACCCTGACGCCGCCGACGAGTGCGTCGACGCGGCGCGGTGGTACGGCGAACGAAGCGCTTCGGTGCACATGACTCGTTCGTCGCCGAGATCGAGCGAGCGCTCAGGTTAATCGTTGCGTTCCCGAACCGCTGGCCGCGCTACGGACCGCGAAACCGCCGCGTGCTCGTGCGGCGGTTTCCTTACTCGGTGGTGTATCTGGAGAAGCGCGGCCGCCTTTGGGGCGTTGCGGTCGCCCATGCCAAACGGAAGCCGTTCTACTGGGTCAAGAGAGCGATTCCCTGAAGCGCAATAGAAACATGGGTCGTGGATAGGGATAGAGAAATACGAAGTTCGCGATTGAAGGGCCCAGGATGAGAGAGAAGCCGACGGTCATCCTTCTGCACGGCGCCGATCCGGCAAGGGTGCCCCAGCCTTCGTGAGTGCGGGTCGCCCATTTGACAGCGACTTATCGATCCCGATCGCGGTGGTAGCAAAATGCTAGCAAACGGGGGTTCTGGCCCCCGTCGCCGGATCGTCGCAACGCGCTAAGTAGTTGACTCTTGGTTGCGAAAGGGGGGACTTGAACCCAAGGCGGCGCTTGAAATAATTCGGCAATTTCACGCTAAGTGTCACGGTATGTGCCGCTTTGTGGCGTAGATTGGACCCCGGGGTCCAATTGAGAATGGGCACCGAGTGCCAGAGCGATGAGATGCAGCCGGATCGAGATCCGTTTCCGATTCCAACGGTCGGTGCTATTGAGGAGGCCATGACGGTGCAGGTCAATCTGACGCCCGAACTCGAAGAACGTCTGCGGCACGAAGCCGAGCGCAACGGTGTTCCCGAGGCCGAGTGTATTGTGCGCATCCTTGATGCCCATCTGCCGAGCGCTAGCCAGCGCGCGCAAGCGGTGGCGCTGCTGCAGTCGTGGCTCGATGGGAAGGATGCCGACGATCAGCGGGAGACGGGGGACTACCTGGTTCGCGCGCTCGATGAGGATCGGCTCTCCGACCGCAAGCTGTTTCCGCCGGAACTCAAGGGCCAGACCTGGTGAGCCAGGTCGTGTTACTCGACGCCGGTCCCCTCGGGCTCGCCACGAATCCGCGACGCTCGCCACAGAGTGCCGCATGCGCGGCATGGCTGCAGTCGCTCGTCACGGCAGGGGTGCGGGTCGTCATCCCTGAGATTGCAGACTACGAAGTCCGCCGCGAGCTGTTACGTGCCAGGAAGAGGTGCAAACGAGGCATCGGGTAGGGCGATGCGGGCGGTCGTGCTAGGGTAGCGGCAATTGAGGAACCGAGAATGAACGCCATCAAGCTGACAGTCGAAGTGAAGGAAGATCACGTTATCAAGCTTCCACCCGAAGTCCCCGTCGGACCAGCCGAGGTTATCGTGATTGCGCAGGCCTCTGCAAAGTCGGGGCAGCGGCCCATCGGGCTCGACGCAGGCAAGGGATTCTCGGTACCCGACGACTTCGACGATCCTCTGCCTCCTGACGTGCAGCGCCTGTTCAACGGCGAGGGTGCGTGAAGGTCCTCGTCGATACCCACTGCTGGCTCTGGTTCCTGATGACGCCGGACCGATTGTCCGCCGCCGCAGTCGATGCGCTGGCGGATGCGTCGAACGAGGTCTACGTGTCCGCCGCGGTTGCCTGGGAGATCGTGATCAAACAGGGACTGGGCAAACTATCCTTGCCAGTGCCTGCCGCGCAGTATGTGAGTGAGCGTCTTGCCGCGGTTGGACATCGCCCACTCGCGATTTCAGTCGAGCACGCCGTGGCGCTTGCCGACCTACCCGTACATCACAAGGACCCATTCGACCGGATTCTGATCGCGCAGGCTCAGGTGGAAGGGCTCACGTTGGTGACGGCCGACGAGAAGATCAAGGCGTACGCCGTGTCGATTCTGTGGGGCGCGCGGTAGGGTTGGGCACGACGCGTAAGGTTGAAGCCTTCGCGATCGGCTGTCGACGCTTGTGAACGCACGTGCTAGCGACGCCGCGCCCGCGCCGCGAGCAGTGACAAAGCAGCAACAACTGCCGATAGGTTCCAATCGGGGGATCCTGGCGCGCTACTCGCCCGTGCCCGGGAAAGACGTCCGGCTCACCCGGTTTCCCCAGCTGCGATACCGTTTCGAAATCTTCCCGCTTGCGTCCAGAATTCCCACTTCGCGCAGCAGCTCCTGCTTGCGCGCCCGCGAGGGCTTTTTCAGCGCGTCGAGCAGCTCACTCGGCGACCACACCGCATCGGCCGCCTGTCGCCCAACGCTGCTGCGAGCGCACCCTTCAACCTTCCGACGTTCACTTGTCTTTGCCATAGCGTCCATCTCACCGCAGCGGGGGCCAGGGAATCCGCCGCACCAGCGGGAGCGGCAGCAAGAGCGCCGGCCGCCGGCCCTCTAGAGCGTGATTTCCAATGGTTGTTGCTTCAGCGCACTCACCTTCAGCACGGAGAAGCCGAGAACGTTGCCGTCAGCGTCGACCTTTTCCATCACCTGATCGGACGATGTCCCCCGGAAGTAGCCTTCCCTTTGCTCGAACATGACTTCGAGGTAGTCACCTTCGGCGTCGTACCAGATCTTCACGTTTCGGCTGGCCATATTTGTTGCCCCTTCTTGATTGAGTCGGTGAGGTACGCGGTCAGCACGAAGGCGTCGCTTCCAACGACCTTCACAACCACGCACAGGTACTTGTCGCCGACCCGCGTACCCATATACCAACGATAGTACAAGCGCGCCTGCGCATCACTCAACGATTGCATGACGCGCAAGGGCCTCGCCACTGTTTCCACAATCGCCGGCTCAAGATCGGACATCTCGGGATGCTCTCGAATGTGGGCGAGACGTTCATCGGAGAGACGAATCGATCGTCCCTCGGGTAGTGTCGTGAGTCTGGTGGAAAATGGAAAAAGGCGTCATCCTCCGGCTGTTTAGAAACCAACAGCTGCGCCCGCTGGCCTGCGGGTGCCGAAGGAGGACGCCCATGGGCGAGAGTAGCAAGGCAGGTGGGGAAGACAAAGCGGCGGAGGTGAGGTTCGACCGCGACACGATCGAGCGAACGATCCGTGAACGGGTGCGGGACATCATCGAGGAGGTCGTGGAAGCGGAGCTCGAGGCGACGTTGGGGGCGCAGCGATCGGAACGGATTGGGGAACGGCGCCAGGGCTATCGGCACGGATACCGAGAGCGGACGCTGACGACCAGTACGGGGCCGACCACGTTTGCCATGCCGCGCGCGCGGTTGGATGCCGCAGGCGGCGGCAGCCACGAGTGGCAGAGTCAGACGGTGGCGCGCTACGAGCGGCGCAGCCGGCGGGTCGATGAAGCCATCGTGGGGGTGTACCTGGGCGGAGTGAACACGCGGCGGATCCGTGGGGCGCTGGCGCCGCTGCTCAAGGGGGCACCGTTGTCCAAGGATGCGGTGTCGCGGCTGGTGGGGCGGCTGAAGGGCGACTTCGAGCGCTGGCAGCAACGCGATCTGCAGGCCGACCAGATCAGCCACCTGTACATGGACGGCTGGTATCCGAAGGTGCGGGTCGACAAGAAACGGGTCCGGGTGCCGGTGTTGGTGACGTTGGGCACCCGGGCGAACGGGGAGCGCGTGGTGATTGATCTGCGCATCGCCGGCGAGGAAAGCAGCGCCGCATGGGGCGATGTGATCACGGCGTTGGTGAAGCGGCGCATCGGGGTGCCGGAGCTGGCGGTGATCGACGGGAACCCTGGGCTCGCGGACGCCCTGCAGGCGCAATGGAAGAACATCCGGATCCAACGCTGCACCAACCACAAGTTGCGCAATCTCCAGGCCAAGGTGCCGGCGCGGCTGCGCGAGGAGCTCGCCGAGGACTACCGCCGCATGATCTACGCCGCGAGTGTCGAGGAGGTCAAAAAGCAGCGGGAGAAATTCGAGAAGAAGTGGGCGCTCAAATGTCCGCCCGTGATCGGCAGCCTGAAGGAAGCGGGAGAAAATCTGTTTACCTTTACGCACTTCCCGCCCTCGCAGTGGAAGGCGCTGCGCACCACCAATGCGATCGAGCGCATCAACGAGGAGTTCCGCCGGCGCACCAAGACGCAAGCCAGCTTGCCGAACGACACGGCAGTCGTGCTCCTGATGTACGGACTGCTGTGCAGCGGCCAGATCCAGCTGCGGCGCATCGGCGGCTGGAAGGACCTGCCGAGAACGCCGCGCCCGGTGGCGATCGCCGAGGCCGCGTGAAGAACATCGACAGGCCGTGAGAGGAACGATGGTTACCCTTAACCGCTCTTCGATCATCGCTTATAGCGCCTCTGTGTGCGTCGGTTTCCGCGGCGATCGGGACGAAAGCCAAAGATTGGCGATTAAAGGGTGAGGAAGGTGGTCGGAGATGACGTCAGCCTTTTTCCACCACTTGACAGACACCACCACCCAAGGGTCTGCGCGCATACTCTCGACTTCCAAAAAGTTGATGTGCACTGCGTACCGCGCCGACTACGCAAACTCGCCGCCGACGTCGATGGTCCAACTCACGATCATCGCAAAGACGAAGCAGAAGGCGGCGAACTGATCTGCCCAGAAGCCGCGGTACGCGTTTGTCGGCAGCCATGACGCGCCTCAGAGCGCGGATCTCTACAGCCGCCGGGTTGGGCTCATGCGCGTCTTCAGCGTGTCGTTTGGCCCCCAACTTGGCCCCCGACGATTCGCAAGATGCTGGTCTTGCAGAAGAAGAAGAGTGCGAAAGGGGGGACTTGAACCCCCACGGGTGATTAGCCCACAGGATCCTGAATCCTGCGCGTCTGCCAATTCCGCCACTTTCGCACAGCGGCAGGAGCGAACTCTTAGCGTTTCGCGTTGCGTGCGGTCAAGGCGGGGCACGCGTGCGTGGTAGCGGCAGCGCCGGCGCCGGCCGGCGCCGAGCCGCTGGCCGCACGCAGCGCCTCACGGCGCGCCCTGAGCCAGCTCACCCAGCGCCCCAACCCCTGCCCCGTTCGCGCCGACACCTCGATCGCCGCCGTCGCCGGCATCACCCGGCTTAACGCCTCGACGATCACCTCCACCCGCACGTCAAGGTGCGGCAACAGGTCGACCTTCGACAAGACCACGAGATCCGCCCCCTTGAACATCACCGGATACTTCAACGGCTTGTCCTCCCCCTCCGTCACCGACAACACCACCACGTTCGCCCCCTGCCCGAGATCGTAGATCGCCGGACACACCAGATTCCCGACGTTCTCGATGAACACGCAGTCGACCTCGCCCCACCCCGCCCCGTGCAGCCCCTCGTGCACCAGCGCCGCATCCAGATGGCACGCCGCCCCCGTCGTGATCGATCGCGCCGGAATTCCCGCCGCCTGCAGGCGCTCCGCATCCCGCGCCGTCGCCAGATCGCCGCTCAAAGCCGCCAACCGCCAATCGCACAACAACCGCGCCGTCGCCTCCAACAACGCCGTCTTCCCCGACCCCGGCGACCCCATCATGTTCACCGCCAGCACCCCACGCCCGACGAAATGCTCGCGGTTGTGCGCCGCCACCCGATCGTTGCCAGCCAACAACCGCTCGTGCACGTCAACCCGTACGACCGCCGGATCGCCGCAGCCGCAAGTCTCGCACATCACGGCACCTCCAGCTCGACGCCCTCAAGTTCGATCTCGTCCCCACCCACCAACCGCGCCGGCACGCCGCATTCCGGACACCGCAACACGTCCCCGGCCGCAATGCCCCGCCCGCACCCCCTGCATGCCCACTGTATCGCTACCGTCTCGACATCCAGGACCGCGCCGGCACACACCGTCTCGTTCCTACAGACCTCGAACGCCGAAGCGAGCAACCCTGGGTCGATCCCGGCAAGCTCGCCGACGCGCAACTGCACGCGCCGCACCGCCGTCGCCCCATGCGCCTGCGCCGCTGCCGTCACACGCGCCAGGAGGCTTCTGACGATCGAGTACTCGTGCATTCAACAGATCCGCGGCATCGGCTCGCCCTCGAGCTCCGGCAACAACCGCCTGCCGACTCCGGTATCCAGAACGATCGTGCCCGGACGCTCGCCGGTACACACGCCAACCACCGCTGCCTCGCGCCCGAGAGGGTGCGCACGCAGCGCCGCGAGCACTGCCTCGACGGCTTCGGCCCGCACCCCGAGCAACGCCTTGCCCTCGTTTGCGACGTGCAAGGGATCGATACCCAGCAACTCCGCCGCTGCCCGCGCCGCGTCGTGCACCGGCACCGCCGCCTCCTCCAACACGATGCCCACACCGCTCTTCGTTGCCATCTCCGCCAACGCACTCGCCACCCCGCCGCGGGTAGGATCCTTCATCGCCACCACCGCGGCACCGCCCGCCGCCAGGGCCGCCCGCACCAACCCGTTCAGCGGCGCCACGTCGGAGCGCAGATCCCCTTCGAGCGCCAACCGGTGCCGCGCCGCCAGCACCGCCATCCCATGATCCCCGATGGCGCCGGTAACAACGATCCGATCGCCAACCGACAGGCCGCGGTCGGTAACCACACGATCCGTAAAGGCAACCCCGGCCGTATTGATGATGATGCCGTCGAGTTCGCCCTTCCCCATCACCTTGGTGTCGCCGGCGACAATCGCCGCACCGCACTCCCGACACGCCGCCGCCATCGAGCGCTGGACCGCCTGCAGGTCCGCGGTCGCAAAACCCTCCTCGATAACGAGTCCGCACGTCAGCCCGAACACCTCCGTAGCGCCCATCATCGCCAGATCGTTCACCGTTCCAGCCACCGCCAGTCGACCAATATCTCCCCCCGGAAAAAACACCGGCTGCACGACATGCGAGTCCGTCGTCATCACCAACCAGCGATCGCCGCAGCGCAGCGCCGCGCCGTCGTCCAGACTCGCCAGGCCAAAACCGTCCACCGGCAGCTCCGCCAAACCCGGCAACAACACCTGCTCGACGAGCCCCCTCATCGCACGCCCGCCGGCGCCATACTTGAGTCCAATGCGGGCATCTAAGAAACGGGGCATGCGGGTCCTGGGGTCCTGGGGTGTAATCGTAGCCGATCATCCCAAAGACCTCACCACCCCAAGACCTCAAGACCCCAGAACCTCAGGCAGGCCCTCCGCCGTAGTGGTGCCAGATGCGGCAGGTGCCCTCGCTACTCACCATACACGCACCAATCGGCGTCTCCGGCAGGCACTCGCGTCCGAACAATGCGCACTCCACCGGCGTTGCCAGGCCGGTCATGATGCGCCCACAAATGCAATCCTTCGCCAGCGCCGGCATCGGCGTATCGGACAGCGACGCGAGGTCGATCGTAAACCGCCGCCGGGCATCGACGTCGGCGTACGCTTCGCGCAAGCGCAGATTGCCGTCGGGAATGTCGGCGATGCCGCGCCACTGCCCGCCCGTGGTACGAAACACCTCCCACAACTGCGCCTGCGCGGCGCGGTTACCCTCGCGCGTCACGCAGCGCGGGTACATGTTGGCCACCGTCGCCTCGCCAGCGCCGATCAGCTCGATCAAGCGCACCAGACCGGCAAGAATATCGAGTGGTTCGAAGCCGGCCACAACCACCGGCAAGCCGTGCCGGGCGGCAAACGGTTCGAAGATCCCCCAGCCGGTGATCGTCGCCGCGTGCCCCGCGGCGAGAAACCCGGCCACGCGCGTCCCCGGCACGCGGGCCACGATCTCCATTGCCGGCGGGACGTACTTGTGCGCCGAGAGCACCGAGAAGTTCGCCGGCAGCGCGCCGCGCAGGACCGCAGCCGTCGCGACCGCCGTGGTCTCGAAACCCGTCGCGAAAAACACCACCTCCCCCGCCGTGCATCGCGCCAGATCGACCGCCTCGACCGCACCGTACACGACGTGCACCCGCGCACCCTCAGCCTGCGCGTCCGCCAGCGAGCACACGGTGCCCGGCACGCGCAGCATGTCCCCGAAGGTCGCGATGTGCACCCCCTGCCGCGCCAGCACCACCGCCTCGTCCACCTCGGGCATGTCGGTCACGCACACCGGACAGCCCGGTCCCATGACGACCCGCAATCCAGCCGGCAGCACCGCACGCAACCCGAAGCGCGCGATTGCCTGCTCGTGACTGCCGCAGACGTGCATGATCCACAGCTCGGAACGGTTCAGGGCCGCGAACCGCTCTGCCAGGGCCTCGGTCAACCGCCGCGCCTGCGCCGGATCGCGGAACTTGAGTTGCCCCACCTGCTCGTCGCGGCGCGAGGTCATCGATCCGCCTCGTCGTCCTCCGGCCGACCCATGTCGTGCCTCACCTCCGCCGCCAGCAGATCGCCCGCCGGCGCCTGCTCGAGAATCGCCTCGAACAGCGCCAGCGTCTCGCCAATCTCTTCCGGCGGAATGCGCCGAATGGCAAACCCGACGTGGTTCAGGACGTAATCGCCGGGCCTCACGTCGACATCGACGACGTCAAGACGCACGGGTTTCCACACGCCCCAGAAGTCGACGGTCGCCACCATCCCGTCGATGGAGATCACTTTGCCCGGAACGCCGAGACACATCGTTACTCCCGCGCCGTTCTGCCGCCGGCACGCTGTACCGCATCGGCAACCACCGCCTGCCCCAGCGCAATGCCGCCATCGCCGGCGGGAACTCGCGTCGGCAGGTAAACCGGGCCGCCGGCCGTCAGACCGGCAGTCAACTGCTCCGCCAGCCGCCGGTTCTGGAAGCACCCACCGGCCAGTACCACCGGCATGCGCCCGTACAACTCCGAAATGGCGTCCACGACCTCAATGGTAGCCCGAACGACGGTGGCGTGAAATCGCGCCGACACGACTCCCGCCGCCTGCCCGCCGAGCAGGTCGTCTACCAGGGCACGTCCCATCGGCCGCAGATCGACCGTCCATGGCGTCGTCGTCCTGTCGATCGCAAAGGGATACGGCTCGCCGGTGCCGCTCGCGACGAACTCGCACGCCATCGCCACCTGAGCTTCGTAGCGCGTCACCGCCTGCCCGAGCACGAGGGCACCCACGGCGTCGAAGTACCGTCCCACGCCGTGCGCCAACGGCGCGTTGAGTCCCTTGCGGATCATCTGCCGGACGACGCGCAAATGAACCGGCGCCATCTCGGCAAACAGCGGCAACCGCGACAACGGTGGCTCCCCGTCGAAAGCGTCGTCGAGAAACGCCACCGCCTGCCGCCATACTTGCCGGATCGCAACGTCGCCGCCGGCCAACGCCAGAGGACGGAAAGTCGCCACTCGAACGAAGTCGCGTCGCGTCGACACCAGAAATTCTCCGCCCCACATGGTGCCGTCCGTGCCGTGCCCGGTGCCGTCGAAAGCCACGCCGATCGCGGGCTCCTCGATCGCATGCTCGACCATCACGCTCACCACGTGCGCGTGGTGGTGCTGCACCTCGATGAGCGTTGCCCCGGCACGCTCGCGCGCGTAGGCGGTGGAGAGGTAGTCCGGGTGCAGATCGTGGGCCACGATTGTCGGATCCACGTCGAGAAAACGCTGCATCCGCTTCACTGCCCGCCGGTACGCGTCAGCGGTCGCCACACTGTCCAGATCGCCGACGTGAGGACCGAGATACGCCGCCTCGCCGACGCCGATGCAGAAGGTGTTCTTCAACTGCGCCCCGCACGCCAGCACCGGCTGAGCAAATCCGCCCGCCACGGCAATGCCGAGCGGGACGTACCCGCGAGCTCGCCGCAGCACTCTGGGCACGCCGGCGATCGCCCTTACCACCGAATCGTCGCACCGCGTGACGATCTGCCGATCGTGCAGCAGAAAACGATCGGCGACGTGTGCCAGCCGCGCCAGAGCCTCGTCGTTGCTCGCCGTGATCGGCTCTTCCGACAGATTGCCCGAGGTCATCACCAGCGGCCGTCCCACCGCCGCCAGCAGCAAGTGGTGCAACGGCGTGTACGGCATCATCACTCCGACCAGCGGGTTGTCGGGCGCGCACTCCGGCGCCAGAGCGCTGTCGCCCCGCCGAATCGCGAGCACAATCGGATGCTCCGGACCGGTCAGCTGCGCGACCTCGGACGGCTCCAACGCCGCTATCGCCGCGGCGGCTTCGAGATCGCGCACCATGACGGCAAGCGGCTTCTCGTCACGGCGCTTGCGCGCACGCAGCCGCCGCACCGCCGAGGGCGAGGTGGCGTCGCACGCCAGATGAAATCCGCCGATACCCTTGACCGCAACCGTTTCCCCGGCGATCAGCGCCGCCGCCGTCACCTCCACCGCATCGCCCGGAATCGACTCGCCGTCGGCGCGGACAACCCGCAGCTGCGGGCCGCACTCCGGGCAGGCGTTCGGCTGCGCGTGAAAGCGCCGATTGCCCACGTCGTCGTACTCTGTCTGACACGCGGAACACATAACGAACCGCGCCATGGTCGTTGCGCAGCGGTCGTACGGAATGTCCCTGGCAATCGTAAAGCGCGGACCGCAGTGCGTGCAGTTCGTGAACGCATACCGATAGCGCCGATCTTGCGGATCGTTTATCTCCGCGGCGCAGGCCGCACAGGTGGCGAGGTCGGGTGGAATCGAGACAATCCGGGCGCCGCCGTCCAGGCTGACCGCAATCGCAAAACCGCGCGCCGGCTCCGCGGCGATCGCCTCGCAAGCCAGGCGATCGATGCGCGCCGGCGCTGGCGGCGTACCCAGCGCCTGCACGAAGGCGTCGAGCAACGCCGACGGACCGAACGCTTCAATGGTCACGCCGCGCGCGTCGTTGCGAACGCGGCCGCCGATACCGTGCGCTTCCGCAAGTGCGTACACCCAGGGCCGGAATCCCACGCCCTGAACGACGCCGCGGATCGTGATCCGGCAGCCGCGCCACATTTCTCTGGAAGCCGATCGTTCCACAACCTGCCCAACCACCAACCTTCGCTCACGGCCACCCGGCGCCGGGAACGTCTACTCGCATCGTCTCGATGCGCGCCCCGCGCGCCGTTCGGCACGCCTCGCGCTCGAGACTCGGCGCCGTCAACACGAACAAAGTCAGCCGACCGTCTCCGCCGAGCATACAGGCGACCGGATGCTGCTCGAACTTGATACTGTGGCTCACGACGCCACCCTGCCGGACCCGCACGATCTCGTAGCTCAACGGCGACGCCACCCACACGGCACCCTCGGCATCGAGGCAAATGCCGTCCGGACCGACACCGTCCAGCGACGCCCAGACACGCCGATTCACAAGCGTGCCGTCGGCGGCGATGTCGAAGGCCGTCAGGCACGCACCGAAGGACTCGGCGACGATCAGGGTTCCGCCGTCGGGCGTTATGACCGTCCCGTTCGGAAACGACAGTCCGGCGGCGGCGCGCACCACCCGGCCGTCCGGATACACCAGAGCCAGCGCCACCGGCTGCGGCGTCTCCCGCACCTCCCAGTCGAACCCGAAATTGCCGACGTAGGCTCGCCCGACCGCGTCCACCACCATGTCGTTGCAGTGGTAGGTAGCGATCCCGTGAAGGTCGGCGTGTACACGAACGCCGTCGGGATCGCAGCGCAGCAACTGACGATTGACCATCGACACCACGAGCATGCGGCCGTCCGGCAACCAGCCCAGGCCGGACGGACGTTCAGGCACGTCCAGGACTACCTCGACCCTGCCCTCCTCATCCACCGCCACCACGCGGTCGGCGTGCATGTCCGAGACGAACAGCCTGCCTTCGTGCCACCGCGGACCTTCGAGGAAACAGAACCCCTCCGCCAGCACCTGCCGTCTTTCGTTCATAAGGCCACGTTCACCGACGCGCGGGTACGTGTCAAATGGGGGGCGGGGGGGAGTGAGGCGCGGGGAGCGGGAAGAGGAAATCGGGGGTGAGACGGGGCCGTCCACTCCCTCGGTATCGGGTTCGGTATCGGTATCGACGCCGATCTGAACCTCAAGCGTCAGCGCCGAGTACGCTGCGACTCCGGCGGGTCGATGCCGCATCCTGGGGGCCGCGGACATCGTCGCGCCCTGCACGGATCGGCACCAATTCGTAAGTCAGCGCGAGCTACCGCCCGCAACCCAATGCCCGCAACTTCCCGTTCGCCCCGGGTAGGAGTTCTTCCCCCGGGCTCCGTATCGAGGGGCGCGCCCCTGCCGAGCCTGTCCCTCGATACGCCGCCTGAGAAGACGGCTGCTACTCGGGACGAACGGCGGGGCACAGTCGCTCCATGGCCTGAGGATTTCTTCGCGCCGTGCGCGCAAACCCGGAATTCGTAAGTCAGGAGGTGCGCGCACGCAGGGTGCGCCGACCGGCGAACAGTGCACCGCCCGCGGCGAGGGCTGCGCCGAGGGCAATGAACGCCAGCGCCGACATGGTCGGCACCGGGCTGGTCACCGGTTGCGGCAGCGTCAGAAACAACGAGGCCGACACCGTCGCCGTCGCTCCCGGCGCGATCAGAATCGCCGAGTCCAAATTGTGCCCGAAGTAATAGAGGACGTCAGAATCGTTGGAGCCCAGCCCGACATCGGCAATGTTACGGTTCGGGTCGATCGTATAGTCGAACGCCGTGTCGTCGGAGAGCGGCCAGTCAGCGAACTTCAGCAGAGCGGGCTGCGTCGGTGGCGGGTATACCGTCGGCGGGCCGGTCACCGTGCCGAACACGTCGAACGTCGGCGGGTTCGGGTTCACGTCGTTGTCCTGCACCCGGTACGACTCGAAAGCGGGAAAGAAGTACTCGGTCTCGTCGACAAGTACCGGACCGAAGGGACTGCGCTGCATGAACGTCGGGCCGTCGTCATCGCCGATCTGGAAGTCCCACAGATAGCGGATACCGATCGCTACGGCCCCGTCCCCGGTGTTGGTCACGGACGTCGTGACCTCAACCGTCGAGTCCAGAAAAGCGAGGCCGTTGACGTTTACGTCCTGCACGATGGTCAGCGCGTCGGGAGTGGTCGGCGGGCCCGGGAGAGTGTAGGTGGCGCGGAAGCCGGTCGACCCGATGGGAGCGACCGCTCCGTACGGGGATAACAAAACGATCGGATTCGAAGACGACGTACCGCCGGTCTGTGGGTAGTCGGTGTTCGACGTGAAAGAACGCACGGTATTGAAAGTCGTTCCGGGAAAGCCATTGCCGTAGAGCACGTTCAGACCGGCCCCGGCCGGATGGTCCGGCCCGGTCGTGGCAGTGTAGAGCCCCAGGCCGCCGGACCCTGCATTGTCTTCGACGAACACCCGGTAGAAGGTGTTACCGGCCTCCTGCACCGACGCGGTTTGCAACCGCGCCTCCCCCTTACCGGTCGCGCGGATCGCCCCGGGCAATACCAGCGACACCGCCACCACCATCGTCAACCACCGAACCGCACCGGTCATACGACACCCTCCCATCGATGCAAAGGTCAAAAACAGCGACGCCCAGCCATTACCATAACCGGGTCGCGCGGTCACCAGACGAAACCGGCGTCTCGCCCGCGCCCCTACCTTACTGACCGGACGCCGCCGGCAGCGGCTCGAAGCCCGTAGCACCCCCGAAACGCGGAAGCCCGTCATCGACGCGTACCCAGTCGGCGCGATCGTCGAAGAAGACGTGCATCTCGGGCTCGCGATCCATCCGCCCCTGCAAGTTAGCGAGCACGACGTCGACCCGATGCGGATACTCCATCGACGTGAAGAAGAGACTGCTGCCGCACACGCCGCAGAAGCTGCGGGTCCCGTGCGTCGACGAGTGGTACTGCACTAACCGGTCGCCACCCGCGCCGAGCGCAAACTGCTCCTTGAACACACCGACCCAGGTCACGTAGCCGGCCCCGTGCGCGCGGCGGCACAGGGTGCAATGGCAGTGCGCGCAGAACAGCGTCGGGGGCGTGACCGTGAAACGCACGGCACCGCACAAGCAAGCACCGGGCACCGGAAGTTCGGCCATCGCTACACCTCATTCTCTCGGTCAGGATTCAACCGCTCGCATCCTCGCCGCTTCAATACCACACCGCGGCAACGCCCGTACGTTCGGCCCTGGTCCCGGTCGCGGGCACGAAGAACACCTGCCACAGCGGCGCCTGGCGATCGATGTCGCCAATGACCGCCGTCTCGCCGTCGCACCAGTAGTTGACGCGCAGGCCGGCGCTGACGCTGGTCGCACCGCTGAGCAACTGGCAGCGCGCGCCGTTGGCGAGCTCGATCGCCCACGGCAGCGCCCCGGTGAGGTTGGCCGGGTTGGCCTCGCCGCGCGGCGGCGCGTGGGTGGGCGTCAACAGCAGTGCGTGCTCGCTCCACGGCGTATCGACGCAAAGGAGCACCGTCCGCTCGTCCTGCGTGCCTTCGAAACACGGATCGTAGATGCGGTCCCCGCTGTTGCAGCGCCACGCATCCGGCCGCCCGGCGGTCGACAGCGAGCCGGCGAAACAGCGGCCGGGCGCCCTTTCCGAAACGGCGACCCCTTCACGCAGCCCGTTGACGTGAAACGGCAGAAAGATCGCCACCCGCGTCGCCGCCTCCGGCGCCCGCTCCGGCCGAGCCTCCGGCGGCGGCGGCGCCACAGCAGGCACCGATGGCACCGCGGCGGGAACCGTCGGCGTAGCCGGCCCCGGCTCCTGCCCGAGCGCAAGGCCGGCGACTACCGTCACCCCCGCGACGATCCGTGGCAATGCAGCGACAATCCGTTTCATCCTGACCTCCCACCGCGTCATATCCACGCTCCTCCGGGCGCCCGACTTGGTTCGCCGCGCCCGCTGGAGCATGATGCAGAGACGAGCCCGCCGGCGCCAGAGAGGAGCACATATGAAGTCCAAGGAATCGACACCCCGGGTGGTTCACGGTCGAGTCACCTTCGCCGCCTCGGGTCAACCGGTATCCGATGTGCGCGTATCGGCAATGGACGCCGACCTCTTCTTCGACGACCCCCTGGGCGGGGCGACGACCGATGCCGATGGTCACTACCGCATCGAATACACCACGGCACAGTTCCGCATGGTCTTCGAAAAAGCTCCCGATGTCTACGTAATCGTGCGCGACGCCGATGGTCGCCTGCTCGCCAACACGATGCAACACCCGGTGCGCAATGCCGCCGCGGACCTGCGACTCGACGTTACGGTCTGCGAGGCTGGCGACGACCGTGGCAGTGTCACGCCGGGCGACCGCGGCGCGGTGCGCATAGAACGGGACGGCCCCGTATTCACGGTGGTGTTGTCGCGTCCCGAACGGCGCAACGCGGTCGACCGTGACACGGCGCAGGCCCTGGCCGATGCGTTTCGCGAGTTCGACGCGGACCGCAACGCGCTGGTGGCAGTGCTTTTCGGTGCCGGCGGTACATTCTGTGCCGGAGCGGACCTCAAGGCCGTGGCCGAAGGCCGCGGCAATGTCGTTCGGGAGGACGGCGACGGCCCGATGGGTCCAACAAGGATGCGTCTGAGCAAACCCGTCATCGCGGCCGTTGCCGGCTACGCCGTGGCGGGCGGATTGGAACTCGCCGTTTGGTGCGACCTGCGCGTGGTGGAGCGGAGTGCACAGTTCGGGGTGTTCTGCCGCCGCTGGGGGGTGCCGCTTATCGACGGCGGCACGGTGCGGCTGCCGCGGATCGTCGGTATGGGCAGAGCCCTCGATATGATCCTTACCGGACGGCCCGTGGGCGCCGAAGAAGCGCTGCGGATCGGCCTTGCGGACCGCATCGTCGACGACGGCCAGGCCCGCATCGCCGCCGAGGCTTTGGCCCGCGAGGTCGCCGCCTTCCCCCAGCGTTGCATGCGCGCCGACCGGCTGTCGGCGTACGAACAGGCAGGCTTTACCGTCGACGAGGCTCTGCAAAACGAACTGCGCCGTGGCGTGCCGGTGCTGGCCAGCGGGGAATCGCAGGCCGGCGCAACGCGCTTCGCCGGCGGCGCCGGCCGGCACGGGAGTTTCGAATGAGGCGGCCGGTAACAACGGGATCGAGACTGCGGGCCGGCGAGCGCTGCCCGGCGATCCTGTTGGCGGCGTGTCTAATCCTGCGGGCGGCGCACCCCGCGTTTGCGGGTCCCGCAACGCCGACTTCGGGGCACCACCATCGTGACCACGCCACCGTGCGGCACTCGTTCGACGACGTGCGGCACTGGCAGTCGGTCTTCGACGATCCCGCCCGCGACGCATGGCAGAAGCCCGGCGAGCTGGTCGGCGCCCTGCAAATACGTCCGGGGATGACCGTCGCCGACATTGGCGCCGGCACCGGGTATTTCAGCCGTTATCTCGCTACCGCCGTCGGTGACGCCGGCACGGTGTTCGCCGTCGACCCCGAGCCGAGGCTGGTCGCGCACCTGCGAGAACGAGCCGAACAGGAGGGGACCGGTCAGGTCATCCCGGTGCTCGGCTCGCCGGACAATCCCCGGCTACCTGCCGGTGCGGTGGACCTGGTGCTGATCGTCAACACCCTGCACCACATCGACGGGCGTACCGACTATTTCCGGCGGCTGCAACGTGCGCTCAAACCGGGAGGGCGCATCGCCGTCGTCGACTTCAAGAAAGAGCCGCTGCCGGTCGGTCCACCCCCGGAACACAAGCTCGCTCCCGAACAGGCGATCGACGAATTCAGCCGGGCCGGCTATCAGCTCGTCGATCGCCCCGAACTATTACCGTACCAGTACGTTCTGGTGTTCGCCCCAACCGGATCGGCACTTCCGCCCCCGACGGCGGGAAGATAAGGACCCGCGGGGCCACCGCGCGAACTCGTGCCGGCAACCGGCGCGCCGAGCGCGCGCTCGTAGGCCCCGCATGTAGGTTGGGACCGCCGGAACGCGCCGGCTACGACTTGTGCGCGGCGATCTGCACGCTCACGACGAGCCGGGCCGCCTCGAGCAGATCCGGGACCGGCACGCTCCGGATCAGATCGCCAATGAACTCCGAGGCCATCGGATCGGAACAGCCCGCGGCCGCGCCTTCCGGAGAGGTCACTCCGAGCATGGCCGCGGCATTCTTCTCGCCGGCAAACTCGACGCGATCGAAGCCGGCGGCGTGCAGCATGCGCACGTAATCGTCCTTGAGGCTGACGCCGGCCACGCAGCCGACGTAAGCCGCCAGACTCGCGCGCACCGACTCCGGCAGCTCGCCGAGCGCGACCAGGTCCGAAATCGTCAACCGGCCGCCGGGACGAAGGACCCGAAAGGCTTCGGCGAACACCTTCGATTTCTCGGGCGATAGGTTGATTACGCAGTTCGAAATAATGATATCGACCGTGTCGTTCTCCACGGGCAGCGCCTCGATCGTACCCTGGCGGAACTCCACGTTGGCGGCACCCACGGTTGCGGCGTTACGCCGCGCTTTCTCGATCATCGCCGGCGTCATGTCGACACCGATCACGCGGCCCGACGGCCCCACCGCGCGCGCGGCCAGTAAGGCGTCGAACCCGGCACCCGAGCCGAGGTCGAGCACGACATCGCCGGGCCTGAGCGACGCCAACGCCACCGGGTTGCCGCACCCGAGGCCGAGGTTCGCGCCCTCCGGTACCGCGTTGAGGTCTGCCGTGTCGTAGCCGATCGAGCGCGCCAACCGCTCGGCCGCCGCGGGGGGACTTTGCCCTTCAGCGACTCCCGCGTATCGCTTCCGCACCGCCTCGCGCAGGGCTTCTCCGCCAGTTGCTTCAGTCGTGGTCATGTCGATCTCCTCTCTGTAGTAATCGCTCCTGGTTGGATACGGATTGCTCACCGTCCATTGCCGTTCGCCGACTCCCCACCGCCACCCCCCGTTCGTAACCGGCGCGCGATCCCTCACTCGCCCTTCACCGCCGCCGGCCGCAGCAAGCCACGGCAGCACTCGAATTTCGCAAAGAACAGCCCGCAGCACTTGCGCAGGGCGGCCGCATCGATGCGGTAGAACACTTCCTTGCCACGCTTCTCGCTGGCGACCAGACCGGCATCGCGAAGGATGCGCAGGTGATGCGACACCGACGGTTGCGCCATGTCGAATTCGCGCACCACGTCGCTCACGCAGAGCTCGCCGGCCCCTTCCAGCAGTCCCAGGATCTTCTGCCGCGCCGGATCCCCGAGAGCGCGGAACACGCGCACCGCCTCGTCCATACGCATCCACATATATCGATGCGTCTCCGCTTGTCAAGCTCCCGTTGCGCCGACCTGGAAAGCTGGCTTGGATGCCGGCATGCCGAGACTCCTCGCCAACCCTGCCTTCGTCCACGACTACGGCCACCGCCTTGCGGCCGTTTGCGCCGCTCACGGTCTCGATCTCGACCCGCTCAGCCTGCCTCCCGACCCGGAAGCAACGCTCGACGACGACACCCTGGCGACAATCGACGTGGCCTGCTGCACGGACGATTTCGTCGAGAACTCCCCCGCCACCCGTCGCTTCCTCGGTTGCGCCCTGCGGGCCCCGAACCTGCGCTGGATGCACCTTCCCAACGCCGGTGTCGACCACCCCGTGTTCGGCTGGTTCCTCGATCGAGGCGTTCGTCTCACCACCTCGTCGGGCGCTAACGCCGAACCTATCGCGCACACGGCAATCGCAGCCCTGTTGATGCTCGCCCGCGGGTTCCCGCACTGGCTTGGCGCCCAGCGCCGACACGCCTGGGCGCCGCACCCGGAGGCTAACCCGCCCCGCGATCTCCGCGGGCAGACTCTCGTCATCGTCGGCCTCGGCGCCATCGGCAATCGCGCTGCCCGCATCGCCCGCGCGCTCGGACTGCACGTCGTCGGTGTCCGCCGCCACCCCCGTACCGAGCACGATGCGGTCGACGAACTCCTCCCCCCGAACGCCCTGCCCGACCTGCTGCCACGCGCCGACTGGCTGCTGCTCACCTGTCCACTGACCGATGCCACCCGCGGCATCATCGACCGCGCCGCGCTCGCGCGCCTGCCCGCACACGCATGCGTGCTCAACGTCGCTCGCGGACCCGTGATCGACCAGCCGGCTCTGATCGCCGCGCTGCAAGCAGGTCGTCTCGGAGGGGCCTATCTGGACGTTTTCGAGACCGAACCGCTGCCCGCCGACTCCCCGTTGTGGGCAATGCCGAACGTTATTGTCACCCCGCACGATTCCTCGGTGTCCTCCGGCAACCGCGCTCGGGTCAGCGAGTTGTTCCTCGATAACCTCTCCCGCTGGGCGCGAAACGAACCGCTCGTCAACCAGGTGGGCGAACGGTAAGGACGCGGGCGATGTGAAGCTGCCAGTGCGACACAGCGGGAGAATCTCCTTCCCTCTCAACCGGTGTCCGTGCATCTCCATTGACCTCCATCACTCTCCCCATTCCCGTCCCTGCCCCACCGACGCCACCGGGCTGTCACTTGCTCGGACCCGCGGCGTGCGTCATGTTCCGGGGTAGCGATGCGCGTCCTCGTCGTCGAAGACGAACCGAAGGTCGCCAGCTTCCTGCAACGGGGGCTGGCTGCCGAAGGCTACGCGGTCGACGTCGCCGCCGACGGACACGCCGCCCTCTCCGCCGCCGGCGCCGGTTCCCACGACGTCCTCGTCGTCGACATCATGCTTCCGGGTCTTGACGGCATAGCCCTCACGCGGGCCTTGCGCGAGCGCGGCTGCCGGGTACCCATCCTCCTGCTCACGGCCCGCGACACGCTGGCCGACAAGGTTGCCGGGCTCGACAGCGGCGCCGACGACTACCTCACCAAGCCCTTCGCCTTCGAGGAACTCCTGGCGCGGGTGCGCGCCCTGTTGCGGCGAACGTCGCCGCCGGCGCCCGCGGTGATGACCGTCGCCGACCTGCGCCTCGATCCCGTGCGCCGCGAAGTCACCCGCAGCGGCCGGCGCATCGAACTCTCGCCGCGCGAGTTCGCGCTGCTGGAGTTCTTCCTGCGCCGCCCCGGTCAGGTGCTCAGCCGCGCGGTCATCGCGCAGCACGTCTGGGGCGTCGATTTCGACACGTTCACCAACGTCATCGACGTCTACGTCAATTACCTGCGCAAGAAGGTCGACGCCGACTTCGACCGCAAGCTACTGCACACCGTTCGCGGCGTCGGCTACGTACTGAAGGACTCGGGGCAGTGACCGTGTGGCCGCATTCGCTGCGGGCCCGTCTGGTCCTGTGGTACTCGGGAATCCTCACCGCCACCCTGGCCGTCCTCGGCGCGCTTGCCCTCGTGCTGTTGGATCGTACCCTGCGGTCGACCGTCGACGCCTCCCTGCAAGCGATGGCCGACACCATCGAACGGTCGGCCGGCAGCCCGTCGCCGTTCGGACCCGATCTCGACCGTTCGCTGGAAACGCTGCTCGGCCCCGCCCTGGCCGACCGTTTCTTCCGTCTTCTCGACCCGCTAGGGCGCCCCGACCCGCGCCTGGAGCCGCGCGGGCGTGTCCAGCTTCCGCTCACCATCGAGGCGTTGCGTAATGCCGAACGCGCGCGGCCAACGTACGAAACCCTGGCCTTGCTCGGCCCAGGAAGCGGACCGGTGCGGCTGCTCACCCAGCCGGTGGTGGAGCGCGGTCGCGTAGTCCGCGTCGTCCAGGTGGCGTTGCCCCTGGCGGCTACGGAGTTGGCGCGTTCCCGATTTCTGCTGATCCTGCTCGGACTCGCGCCCATCGCGCTGGTGGCGGCAGCACTCGGCGGCTGGTTTCTGGCGCGGCGAGCGCTGGCCCCGGTCGACGCGATGGTCGATGCGGCGCGGCGAATCGAGGCCGACGATCTTTCCCGGCGCCTGACCGCACCGCCAACCGACGACGAGCTAGGGCGGCTCGGCGCGGTGTTGAACGAAATGCTGGCTCGCCTGGAACGCTCTTTCCGCACGGTCCGGCAGTTCAGCGCCGATGCCGCGCACGAACTGCGCACTCCGCTCACCGTGCTCAAGGGCGAGCTCGAGGTTGGCTTACGAACCGTGGCGGGACAGGCTCCGAGTTCGCCGTCACGGCCGCGGGACGAAGAGTATCGTCGCGTGCTCGGCAGTTGTCTGGAAGAAGTCGACCGCCTCACCGGACTCGTCGACGATATGCTCCTGTTGGCGCGCGCCGACAGCGGCGCGATCGCCCTGCCGCGAGAGGCCGTCGACCTGAGCGCGTTGGTCGCCGACGCCGAACCGGGTTTGCGCGCGCTCGCGGCGGCCGCCGGTCTGACCCTGACCACGACGGCCCCGGCACCCGTGCTGGTCAGTGGCTACGCGCCCCTTCTGTTTCGCGTCGTCTTCAACCTCGGCGACAACGCCATCAAGTATACGCCGGCGGGCGGCCACGTGATTGTCGGCACCGAGGCCGATCCCGCAGGGGCGGTCATCTTCGTCGCCGATACAGGCCCGGGCATTGCGCCCGACCGGCAAGCGCACGTCTTCGACCGCTTCTACCGCGGCGATCCCGCCCACAGCCGCGGCGGCAGCGGCCTCGGCCTCGCCGTCGTCCAGGCCATCGTCGTTGCCCATGGCGGTAACGTCACGGTCGACTGCGCCCCGGAACGCGGCACGACCTTCAGGGTTTTGCTGCCGCCGGCGTAAGAGCGGTCGCTCGGGTGCGAGCGGCCCGGTCGCTGCGCTCCGGTCGCGTATGAGAGCTTTCTAATCCCGATCTCACGGCCGCTTCATCTTGTGGCGCTAGGCTGCCCTGCAAATACGTCCACCCGGAGGAGGATGGCATGAACAGGGCAAAGAAATTAGTGGCTGGAACCGCGGCCGCGGCTATTGTCGGATTCGGCGGATATGCGCTCGGGGAGTCGCACGGCGCCGGCCTGTACGCCGCGACCGACGGCACGGAGGCGGCCTCGGCGGTTCAGGCTGCGGAGGGCAGCCGGTCCGCACCCGGAGCGCTCCCGTCGTTTGCGACCCTGGCCGAACAGGTCGCCCCCAGTGTCGTGTTCATCAAGTCAGTCGGGGTTCAGCCGACCACGGGTCACGGACCCGGTCCGCACGCGCAACCCTTCGGCGAAAACGGGCCGTTCCCCGGTTTTCCGTTCCCGATGCCTCCGGGACCGCACGGGGGATTCAAGCGCCAGGGCACCGGCTCCGGTTTCATCGTCCGCGACGACGGCCTCGTGGTCACCAACAACCATGTCGTCGAGGGAGCCAAACAGATCACGGTGACGCTGAAGGACGGCACGGAGCACGAAGCGCGCATCGTCGGGCGGGACCCGAAGACGGACCTCGCGGTGTTGAAGATAGACCCCAAGGACAAGCTGCCGGCGGTGAGCCTCGGCGACTCCGACTCGTTGCGCGTCGGCGACTGGGTGATGGCCATCGGCAATCCCTTCGGCCTGAACAACACCGTCACCGCGGGCATCGTCAGCGCGAAGAGTCGCAGCATTGGCGCCGGCCCCTATGACGATTTCATCCAGACCGACGCCTCGATCAATCCCGGCAACTCCGGTGGCCCGCTGTTCAACGAACGCGGCGAAGCGGTCGGCATCAACACGGCAATATTCAGTCAGAGCGGCGGCAACATCGGCATCGGTTTCGCCATTCCCATCAACCTTGCCAGGGCGCTGCTCCCCGAACTCGAAGCGCACGGCCACGTGACCCGCGGATGGCTCGGGGTGACCATCCAACCGGTAACCCCCGACCTGGCGAAATCGCTCGATCTGGAGAAGCCCACGGGTGCGTTGGTGGCGGATGTCACGGCCGACGGTCCGGCCGCCGCTGCCGGCATCAAACGCGGTGACGTCATCGTCAGCTTCGGCGGCAAGAAGGTCGCCGAGTCGCGCGACCTGCCGTCGCTGGTGGCCGCCACGCCCGTCGGCAAGTCGGTTTCCGTCGGCATCGCGCGCGGCGGCAAGGAACAGACGGTCGAGGTCGCGGTGGCCAAGCTCGCCGACGACACGGTTGCCGAGGCCGACGCCCCCAGGGGTGCGAAGTGGGGCCTGGCGCTGCGCGACCTCACACCGGAGGAGCGCCGCCGCGCCGGGCTGGACGACGACGAAGGTGTCCTCGTCACCAATGTCGCCCCGGAGAGCCCCGCGGCCGAGGCCGGCGTCGAACCCGGCACGATCGTCTTGCAGGTCAACCAGACCCCGGTCGGTTCGGTCGAGGCGCTGAAGGCTGCCGTGGCCAGGAACGACGGCGATCGCCTCCTGCTGCTCCTCAAGCAGGGCGACCACAATCGCTTCGCGGCGTTGACCAGCGACGGCGGAAAGGGGTGAAGTAAGTGGGAGGGGAGTGGCGCGGGCTCGATCGCTATTAGCTGAAGGCTGACAGTGACGGGAGGGCGCGGCTCGGCGGGAGCCTCGCCCTCCCCATCTGAGTCCTTCGCGCCACGCAAGCAATCTAGGACCCGGTGGCTCAGCGCAGGCTCACACCCGCGACCCAGGATATGACCAAAGGTGCCCAGGTGGAGGGCGATCTGTTTCCCGGTCCGCCGGCAACCCGGGTGCAGGCGTTCGCTTGTCTCGCCGCGGCAGCGTGATATGCGCTGTTCGCGCGGTGAGGAGCCCCGATGAAGTTCGGTATCATGTACGCCAACGCCGGCCCGTTTGCCTTTCCCGAATCGCTCTTGAACCTGGCGCGCACCGCCGAAGAGGTCGGCGTGGAGTCGCTGTGGTCCGTGGAGCACGTTGTCATCCCGGTCGGGTACGCGTCCCGGTATCCCTACAACGAGAGCGGCAAGCTCCCCGGAGGCGAGGACATCCCGATTGCCGACCCCGTCTTGCCGCTTGCGTACGCGGCGGCAGTGACCCGAACTCTGCGCCTCGGCACCGGGATCATGATTCTCCCGCAGCGGCATCCCATTTACGTCGCCAAGGAGATGGCGACGCTCGATGTCCTTTCGAACGGCCGCGCCATGCTCGGTGTCGGCATCGGTTGGCTCGAAGAGGAGTTCCAATCGATCGGCGTACCGTTCAAACAGCGGGCCGCGCGCACGGAGGAGTCGATCCGTGCGATTCGTTCCCTGTGGAAACCCGAGCCCCAGCCCTTCGCCGGCAAGTATTACGCATGGGGACCGGTTCAATCCCAACCGAAGCCAATGCAGCAGCCCGGCGTCCCCATCGTTATCGGCGGCCACTCCGAAGGCGCAGCGCGGCGCGCCGCACGGTTCGGCGACGGCTTCTTCCCCGCCCGCGGCCCCCTCGACCGCCTTCGCACCCTGCTTGCCATCGTGCGCGACGAGTGCGCCGCCCTGGGCCGCGACCCGGCTACCATCGAGGTGACGGCCGCCGAGACGACCGCCGACCTTGACGCGGTGCGCCGCTATCAGGACCTCGGGGTCTCCCGCGTGGTCGTGGCGCCCCCCGCCTTCGACCCCGACGGTGTCCGCACCGGTCTGCACGAATTCGCCAACAAGGTAATCGCCCGTATCTGATCGCAATTACGCCGCTTCGATCGAAGCTCGCGGCGCCGTCACTGCCGCGACCACTGGATTTCCATATCCTCGCGACCGCCTAGCGCGCGTTTGAGCAGGTCGAGCAGGTCCCGATCGGCGCCCTGCTCTTCGAGCATGTCCAGCGTCGCCCTGTCGATGTAATAATCGTCGTCTTCCGGGGATTCCTCCTCGAGCTGATCGCGGAGGAACTCGAGTTGTTGGTCCGAAATCGTTCCCAGCGTACTGCCGCTTTCCTTGTCTCTAAGTTCGATCATGCATCCAATTTCTGCCGCTAACACGGCAGCTATTCAATAGGTCCGCGTCCGGCCTGACAGCTTCCTTCCAGTTCGATTTCCGGGGCAATCTCCTCCAACTCCAGCCGGGCGGTTTCGGGCACGCAGAAACCGATGATGAGCGGTGCAACCGGGGTGACCGCAAGCATCGCCGTGATTGCTGCCGCGTGGCTTCCCAGGCGCTCGTACAAAAAACCTTCAAGACTGAGTCCAGCGGCGGCTCCCAGAGTGCTGACCACGGCGCGGACACCGGAGGCCGTCGACCGGTACGACGTCGGAAACAGTTCGCTGCCGAGCGCCGCGAACAGCACGAGCACCATCGTCAGGGTGAGAAGCATCAATCCGAACACCGGCGGAATCCACGCGCCGTCGGTGTTGTAGAACACCGCGATCAGCGCGGCGTTGAGCAACAGGCCGACAATCATCGTGCGCTTACGGCCGAACCTGTCACCCAGACCGCCGGCGAGCACGTTGCCCACCGGCGCGAGCACGCCGAAAGACAGGTAGAGCATCGCCACCTGTCCCGGCGCGTAACCGTGCTCCTGCTGTAGCGATTTCGACACGAATATCAGCGAGGTCTCGAGGACGAACCCCATGGGGAACACCGCCGCCGATAGCGCCAGCAGGCGCCCCGGGTACATCTGCAACATGTGCCGCACCGGCCGCAGGGCGCCGCGCCATCCGCGCTCGGAATCCCCGGCGCGATACCGGGTGAACCGCTGCGTCTCCCCGAGCGAGCGGCGGAACCAGGCAAGCAGCAGCAGCGGCACGATACCGATCACGTACAACGCCCGCCAACCGAACGGCAGCACGTTGACCAACGCGAAAACGACCGACGCCAGTCCGTGACCGAGCGTACCCATGGCCGCCAGCATGCCGATGCCCCAACCGCGCACGTCCGCCCCGAACTCCTCGGCGATGACTACCACCGCCAGCATACTTTCTCCGGCAATGAACACGCGGGCCAGGAATTGTAGGAACGCAAACTCGCCCGCGGTCCGCGCGAACGACGTCAGGAACGTGCACAACGTAAAGCCGACGATCGTCACCAGCAGGATCCCGCGGCGGCCGAATCGATCCGCCAGAACTGTCAGGACCAGGGCAAAGATGACCCCGAGACGGATCGTCGCCGTAACGCCGCCCACCTCCGCTTCCGCAATGCCGAGACCGACCTGAATCTGCGGTAGCGCCAGACCGAGTATGGCGACGTCGTAACTGTCGATGAGATTGGCCGCGCCAAGAACACCCAGAACGTGCCACTGGTGCGGAGTAAGCGTGCGTCCGGCAGCGAGCAGGCCGCGCAGTCGCCGGCGCCACCCGGCCACGGCGGGCACCGCAGCCAGCGGTAAGCGATCGGCACCACCCGCGGCGTCGCGCTCCTGTCCGTCCATAGGCGCCCTGGAAGCAATCAGGGCGGCGCCGAAAAGGCAAGGCGGTCACCGCAACCGCCGTCGCGACGCCCCCGGCCAGCGTCGCCATCCCCTCGGGATGCCCGTGGGCCGGACGGAAAGGATTGGCCCTCTCCGTTAGCGCCCCGTTCCCGATCTCATTTCGATGGTCGCCGCCGGCGCATGTAGCCGATGCCGACCCCCGCGAGGGCCACGGCAAGTGCGACCACACCGGCCGACCGTGCGGTCGGAATCGGCAAGAAAGGCTCCGTCTGCACGTCGGCGCTGTTGTTATCCGGATTGGGATCCACGGTCGCGCTCGTCACCGTCACGTCGCAACCGAACGATTGCCCCGGCGCAACCAGGGGACTCACCCGCACGCAGATGATAAAGGTCGCCGTCCCGTTCACGGGCAGCGTCGGCAGCGTACAGGTCACCGTGCCGGTCTGTCCCACCGGCGGCGTCACGCAGTTCCATCCCGCCGGCGCCGACACCGCAACAAAGGTCGTCTCGGGCGGCAGGTTCTGCGTGACCACCACGTTCTGCGCGTCGCTCGGGCCGTTGTTCACCACGTCGATCGTGTAGAACAAGTTGCCGCCCGGCAGGACCGGGTCCGGCGTTCCCGCCTTGGTTATCGCCAGATCGGCGCGGGTAATGACCGTGGTCGTCGCCGTCGCCGAGTCGTTCGGGTTCGGGTTGGGGTCAGCACTGACAACGGTGGCGGTGTTCGAGAGGAGCGTACCATCCGGCGTGCTCGCCGGGACCGCAACTTCGAGCGTGAACACCATCACGTCGCCCGGCGGTGTGAAGTTCCGCGCGCACGACACGAGTCCGACGCCACCCACCGGCGGCGTCGTGCACGAAAAGCCGGCCGGCGCCGTGAGCGACACGAACGTCGTTCCGGCGGGTACGTTGTCGTCGACCTGCACCTGCAGAGCCGGGATGGTGTCGTTGTTGGTCGCGGTGATCGTGTAAATCAGGTTGGTGCCGGCGATGACCGGGTCGGGCGCGTCGGTCTTGGCGATCGACAGATCGACACCCGCAGTATTGGCCAGCTTATAGTCGTAGAAGATGGCCAGGCCGCCAGGCGCGGGCAGACCGGCCGGCGCCGTGGCGGAGGACCAGGCGTTGTAAATGCGCCCGGCCGCACAGGCGTTGCCGCTGTAATCGCCATACTTCGGGCAGCCGCCGCCGGTCTGGCAGGCCTCACCGGCCGGGCATCCGCCGGCCGAGAAGTCGCACCGGTTACCCGAGCCCTGGCCGGCCGGACACGTGCTCCCGGACAGCGCCACCTGGCAGCACACCCCCGCCAATTGCGGTTGGACGGTGCAGTTGTCCGAGTCGCCCGTCGCCCGCGGTGCGCACGGCCACCCGGAGGCACACTGCGGATCGGGGTTGTTGGTCAGGTTCGTCTCGACCCCGGCTGCAAGGCCGGCGCCGGAGCCAGTCGCGCTGCCGCAGTAGTAGTCCGTCAGATCGTTACTGACGCCGCCCACGGCCGCACGCCGGTCGTACCACGACACGCGCGCCGCCCCGCCGACGCTGCACACCCAGGGCATGAAGCGCACGCCGGTGACGTTCGCGTTGACGCGTACGGGCGCGGACCACGAACCGTTAGTCCCACCGGTAGTCGAATCGGTGACCATCACGTCCGCGTTACCGCCGCCCGTATCGTTCGCAAACGCCACGTACACGTGATTGGCGTTGGTGTCGTCCACGGCCACGGTATGACTCGAGAGCAGGTTCCCGTTGTTGCACCGGTCAAGCCCCGGCACCGGGCAAACGACGTCGGTCACCGCACTGACAGTGGCCGGAAATCCGGCCTGGAGCTGAAGCGGGGTCGCGGCGTTACAGGCGCTGAACTTGTCGAGCATGACGTTTCCGCCGCTGCGATAGACCACGTACACAAAGCCGTCCTGTCCGACGGTGACGCGCGGGAAATCGCCGGCGCCGCCGCCGACCAGCGCGGCCGACGGCCAGGTCGCGCCGCTGTCTCGCGAGCACACCAACGTCGGGATCACCGGCCCGGCAGTGGCGTTGCAGTTCCCGCCGCTGAAGTTACGCCACGTGGAGTACACCATGTCGCCGCCGACCGCAGCGTTCACCCGATCGGCGGCGATGTGTTCCTGATCGGGAAAGCAGGTCGTACCGGCGTTGTCGCACAGGGTGGCGTTCGAAAACGTCGTGAAGTTCATGCCGCCATCGGTGGACCGACCGACGGTCGTCGAACACTGCGTTGCGGCCCCGCCGGCCCCCTGCGGAAACCCGATAAACGCGTAATAAAAGGCCCCGCTCTGGCCCACGCCGAGCGACGGGTCGCCGTTCCTCGAGAAGAACCCCGGCGGGTTTGGCGTGCCGCCGCGGAACGAGAACGTGACCCCACCGTCGGTAGACGTCGAGAAGCCGCTGTTCGCCGCCATCACGATATTCTGCCCGTCCTGCGAAACGGCGACCTCGATTTCGCCCACGCCCGTCTGAAGCTGTTGCGCTACGCCCGGCGATGACGCGGCACTGTCCTCTGTGACCGCCGCTGCCGCCGCTTGCGCGCGGCGCGGCGCGAGCGCTCGCGGGGCCACCGGCTGGCGCAACAGTTCGAGCGCCCGATCGACCGCCGCCGGATCCGCGGGAACCGGGCACTCCAGACCACGACCGACGGCCAGCATCGCGTCGGCCGTCTCGTCCGGCATACCTGCCGGCACGGCGCCCTGCAGCCTCACCACATACCGGTCGACGGCCACTGCCGTCGTCACCCGGAGCGACAGCTCGGATCCGGCCGTCGCTTCGTCGCGGCCCGGCCGTTCCACGGGCACCAGGTACTTTCTTTCCAATCCCGGCCAACCGCACACCGCCAGCACCGCCGCCGTCGTCGTGCTCTCGGCCGCGATGGACTGGAGCCGCCGCACCGCGTCCTCGGCGGTCAGTCGATCTTCCACACTGACGATCAGCCGCGGCGTGACGGCGGTCGGCGCGGTGCCGGCGGGAACGTTGAAGATGTCATGGGCATTCGAGTAGCGGGCCGGGCCCGATGACCAATCCGCCGCAAGCCGTAACGCTATCCCGGAACCCAGGGCCAGCGTCTCCCCAGCGGCGGCGGCGTGGCACGGAACCAGCCCGACTACACCCAGTGCAACGACCGCATAGACAGCTACGAGACGTGAGCAAAATGCGCGCATGGCATCCCCTTTTTGGTCATGACATGGACCTGTTCACGGCCTGCCCTATCACGAAGGGAAGGGGGCCCTCAACGCACAAAAAAAAAGATGCCGGAACCTGCGCCGCCACACCTGCAAGCCCACCGCTGGGTTCCCGCGTGCGAGACTGTCGATAAACGGCCAAACCCGGCTTCGACAGGCTCAGCCTGAGCGGCGATGGAATTGATTTCATTGGGTTTCCCCGCTCACCCTGCGCTCATCGAAGGGTGAATGGGAGTTTACCGACAGTCTCGTGCGCGGGAATAACGAACTTTTCGTCTATGCTGCCACGGGCGGCCACCCATCAGGTTTTCGGTAACCCTCGCCCCGGGCTGGCAAGCACCTCTTAGCGACGGATCAAGGAGAACTCGCCCGTTGGGCGACCTCTCGCTGCGTCCAACTCATTACGATGACAGCGGATTCCGTGTATCGGCCCTGCTTGAAGCGGAGTTAAGGTAATGACCCGGCTCAGAGAGTGACCGGATCAACGACGCGCGTTCTGACGCTTGAGCCTGCCCTTCCAGCGCAGAATCGGCACGTCGGCGGTCACCAGGGTGGCGCCTTCCGCCAGGGCGTGGGGACGATCGGTTGCGCAAGGGGCGCCGGCTGGCCGACCGACGTGACCCGACGCCCCCCACCCAGTGCCCGTTCGGTCACACGCGCAACCCTACCGCGCGCATCAAGCCGAGGGCGTTGCTCTTCGTTACGACCCCCGGCTGCATGCGGTAGTCGAACACCATCCTTCCGTCCTCGAGGTGATCCTGAAAATGGACGTTGACGGCGTGCGGCGCGAGCGCTTCGGCGATGCGCGCCAGCGCCAGGTCGTGGGTCGTCACCAGACCGATCGCCCCGCGCGCCACCAACTCGCGCACGACCGCCTCGGCCCCGATGCGCCGATCGTGCGAGTTCGTACCGTGCAGGATTTCGTCGAGCAGGAATAGCACCGGCACCGTCCCGGCGGTCAGGTCCAGCAAATAGCGCAACCGGGTGATCTCGGCGTAAAAGTGCGACGCTCCTGCCTGCAACGAATCGACCACCCGCATCGACGCGCCCACCGCAAGCGGCGAGACGGTCAGACGCCGGGCCCGCACCGGCGCCCCAGCCAGGGCCAGCACTGTGTTCGTCCCGACCGTCCGCAGCAACGTGCTCTTACCGGACATGTTAGACCCGCTGACGATGAAGAGCTGCACCTCGTGATCGAGGCGGACGTCGTTACGGACACCGACCGACTCGGGCAGCAACGGGTGCCCCACGGCCTCGCCATGAAAGCACCGCCCGGATTCGAGCACTTCGGGAAAGGGATCGTCGGGATGCTCGGCGCTGTAGGCCGCCAGCGCACCCAGCGCTTCCAGCTCCCCGATCGCTGCCAGCCAGTCTCCGATCGCCGGACCCGACTTCTCCCGCCACGCCTCGATCGCCAGCGCGCACTGCGTGCTCCAGAGCAGGAGCGGCCCGATCGCGGCAAAGAACTGGTTGCGGCGCGCGTCGAGCAGGTCGACGCGGCGGCGCAGACGCGCAATCTGTCGTGACGGCGGCTCGCCGTCGACGTCGAGCTGACAACGCAGCTCGACCAACCGCGGCGCGGCAAAGCTTTCCCGCTCGAGACGCGCCAGCAACTCGGTCAGCAGCGCCAGATCGCGCGTCGGTCGTTCCACCGCGCGGATGACCCGCTGCACGCGTCGCCGCAGCGCCAGGCCAAGCGTACCCTCGGCGGCCAACGCCACGCCGAACGGCAACGGACCCGTCGAACCGCTCTGCCACGCCAGCAGAGCGAGAACCGTCAGTGTCACCGCGGCCAGAGCCGCCGGGCGCGCCCACCGCACCGGCAACATCGACGGCGCCGTTCCCCACGCGGTCAGGGCCTCGGGTTCGACGCCGACACGCACGTCGCTGCCGAGCACCGCGAGGTCCTCGCGCAAGTCGAGCCGTGGTCGCAGCTCCGTCACCGCCGCGTGACGCGCCCGCACGACGTTCGGCAGGGCCGGGGCGAGCAGCCAATTCGCCAGCCGTTCCTCGCCGGCGCGCGTGCGTGCCGTACACAGGAGATCGAAGAGCGAGCCGTGACCGAACACGTCGAGGTCGCCGGCATAAGGGTGCGCCGCATCCGCGAACCCCTCGCCGGTCGCACCCGTCCCCGCCCAACGACCCGCAAGCCGCGCCACGCCCCGCTCGTAAAACCCGGCAGCCCGCTGCGCACGCTGCCGGGCCCGGATAACGTTCTCGTGCAGCACGACGAGGCCGACGAAAACGACGACTGGTACCGCCAGCCACCCCGCCGACACCCAGTGCGCATCCAGAACGATCCAGGCCAACCCCACCGCCGCCACAAACGTCGCCAGCCGGGCCCGCGAGATAGCCCGTTCACGCCCGCTCAAAACGGCGGCGGTGGCCTGCCGCTGGGCCAGACGTTCAGCGTAAATCGCGGCCGGATCTTCCATTCAGAGCACCGCCTCGATCAGATGCGGCCCCGGCTCGCCGAGCGCCCGGCGCAAAGCCGCCACCAGCGCTTCCGCCGTCTCCACGCGCACCGACGGCACGCCGAGGCCACGGCCGAGCAGCACCCAGTCGAGCGCCGGCGACGAGAGATCCGTCAACGCCCTCGCCTGCGGCCCCGGCTCGGCGATCCCTGCCCGCATCAGCTCGAACTGCAGGATTCGGTAGCAACGGTTGGCGCACACCAGCGTCGTTACGTTCAGCCCTTCGCGCGCCTGCGTCCAGAGCGCTTGCAGCGTATACATGCCGCTGCCGTCGGCCTGGAAGTCGATCACGGGCCGATCGGGACACGCCAGTGCGGCGCCGGTGGCGCACGGCGGCCCCTGGCCGATGGCGCCGCCGGTGAGCGTCAACAACGTGTGCGCCGGTGCGGCGGCGGAGACCGCATAGTACGCCGCACTCGTCGTCGCGGCTTCGTCGACGACGATGGCCCGCTCCGGCTGCACCGACGCCAGCGCCGCCGCTATGGTGCCGGGGGCGAGCGGGCCGGCCGGTAGTGCGGGACGTTCCGTATGACCGAGCGCCGGGCCTTCCGGCGGCGCGCCGAGGGCGTCCGCCAGAGCCTCCAGCATCGCACCGGCATCGGCCTCCGTACCCGGCGGCCGATGCTCGTCGGCCACCGCGAGCGGAACGACGGTCTGCTGCGCCGTCACCAGCCGGCTCGGCATGCCGGCATAGCCGAAAAACGCCACCGGCTCGCGCGCCCCTGCCAGTACGAGAGTCCGGTAAGGCGCCAGCACCTCCATGACGTGCTCGGGAAAATACGGCAGCCGGTCAATGCGCGGCAGTCCGGCGCCACGATCGAGACGCGCCGGAAACTGCTCGACGAACAGATGCGCACCCGTGGCCGCGGCAACCCGCGCCGCGGCCCGCTGCCCGCGCGCCAGCAGGGCCGTGCCTCCGAGCAGCAGGGCCGCCGGCTGGCCGCCCTCACGCAAGGCTACCGCAGCGCGGTCGACTGCCGCGGCGTCCACCGGCGCTGCCGGCAGCGGACGCGGCGCCATCGCCCCGTGCGCCGCGTCGTACTGGGCGTCGTGCGCCACAATCAATGTCGCCACACGCCCCGGGGCGCTCCCCGCGGCGGCAAGCGCATCGGCCATGTCCCCGGCCAGCTCGGCGGCGTGCCGGTTGCGCCGCACCCAGTGCGATACCGGACGTGCCAGCGACTCGATGTCTGAGGTCAGCGGCGCGTCCACCGCGAGATGCCAGGACGCATGGTCACCGATGACGTTGACGACGGCCGAGCGCGCCCGCCGCGCGTTGTGAAGATTGGCGATACCGTTCGCAAATCCCGGCCCGAGGTGGAGCAGGGTCAGCGCCGGCTTCTCGGCCATCCGCGCGTACCCGTCCGCGGCCCCGGTGCAGACGCCCTCGAACAGGCCCAGCACCGCTCGCATTCCCGGCACCCGGTCGAACATCGCCACCAGCGGCATTTCGGTGGTGCCGGGGTTGGCAAGGCACAGCTCCACCCCGGCGGCTACGGCCGTACGCAACATGCTCTCCGCCCCGTTCATCGCTTCTCTCCCTTCGCCGGCGGGCGTGACAGAGTATAGGACGGCAGTCAACGGGAGTGGTTGGGGGCTTAGGGTCGTCGAGATTCCTGGCGCCTTGACACTGCTGGCTGGGGCCAACTATGCGGTTCTCACGTGAAGGTGCCGGGGGGCGTGATCGAGTCGTGGCCGTGCGAGGATGCGACTACAGGTTCCGAGAGGCTTGTGTGGTTCACGCGCGAAATCGAGTGCCCACGCAGGCGGGCCGTGACGCGGCGTCCGCTGGGGCGGGAGCGGCGGCAGTGGCCGTGGGGCTGAACGCTGCGTAGCCGCCGATGCCGCGCGCCCGCCGGACAACGCGAGTCCCGCGCAAGGTAGGGTACCATCACGGCGACCTGCGCCACGCGCTGATCGAGGCAGCGCTGGCGGTAGTCGAGCGGAAAGGCGTGGCTGGACTCACGTTGCGCGAGGCGGCGGAACGCGCCGGCGTAACGCACGCCGCAACCTACCGGCACTTTCCCGACAAGGCGGCGCTGGTTGCGGCACTCGCCGAGCGCGGCTTTCGCCGCCTGCGCGAGATCATGGAGGAGGCGATCGAGCGGACGGCCGCGGATCCGGTGGCGCGGCTCCTTGCTCTGGGCACGGCGTACATGCGCCTTGCCGACGAGCATCCCGCGGTCTTCCGTCTCATGTTCGGCTCCGAGATCGCCGATCGGTCGAAATACCCGTCGCTCCGCACCGCCGACGATGTCGCGTTCGCCGAGCTGCGCGAGGCGATCGCCGCCTGTCAGGCGGCGGGTGTCGTGCGCGAGGGGAATCCCGTGCGCCTCGCCATGGTCGCCTGGGCGATGACACATGGCATCGCTGTCGGCTGGCTCGACGGGCAGTTTCAGCGCCGCGGCTGGCACGACACGACGGCGGAAGAGGTCTTCCTTCGCGCCGCGACGGTGATCTTTGGCGGGCTTTTCAGCGGCGGCGCGGCGCCGCCCGCGCCACAAGGCGCCCGTGCGAGACCGCCGGGAACATCGCCTTCTGCAGCCGACCCGCCGCCGCCAGGGCCGCCTCCGGCGCCCGCGGGTACCGCGCCCCACGTACGCCGGAAACGCCCGCGTGGCTAACGACCTATTTCCCCGTGACCGAAACCTCCACCGAGATCTCGGGGGTGTCGAGATCGGTAGTCCGCACGACGAGGACGTCGGCAAACTCGCCCGTGACGGTCGGCGCAAACTCGATTTCGATCGGGTGTAGCTCCCCGGGTTCGAGGGAGAACGGCTCCTCTCCGGCAGCCACCGCGAACGGCGGCGACAGCGAGCCAATGCGGCCGGCGAGCACCGTGTCCCCGCGGTTCTTGACCCAGAGCTTCCGGGTGCGCACCGCGCCGACGGAGACCCTGGTCGCCAGGCGCGCCCGCGCCCGCGACAGCCGGACATCGCCGCTCCCGGCACCCGTCGCGCGGTTGCGAACGAAAACCGTCTCGGTGTCCTCGCCGTCGCGCCGATCGCTCCACATGACGTGCGGCGACCCGTCGGGCCCGACGCCCATGCCGGGGAAGCGCGCCTCTACCGCGCCGGCGTCGGTCGCGAACTCGAGCGGACTCCAGGTCGTGCCGCCGTCGAGCGAGTAGCGCAGAGCGACGTCGGAGCGGATGTCGTCACTCGGCGGCGGAAGCGCGTCGCGCTCGTCTTTCCACCACAGCCAGAGGACGCCACGCCACGGATCCGAAGCCCAGGAGGAGAGCTTGCTTCGCGCCTCGGAGACGGTGGTCTCGGCCTCCCAGGTGACGCCCAGATCCGGCGAGCGGGCATAGCGCACGCTCGGCGGCGCGCCGCTGGCGGTGTCGAAGACCGTCCACGTGAGGTGCAGGGGCCCAAGCGGATCGACGAGCACGTCCGGGTCCCAGTCGCGCGCGTCGGTGGCAATCGCCGCGCGTTCGACGAACGTCTCACCGCCGTCGCTGGACACTGCCAGGTATACGTCCCAATCGGGCCGGCGCCGCTGGTCGCGCCAGACAACGGCGACCACCTCGCCGCTCGTCCCGTCGACGCTGAACCGAGGCCAGGCCGCGTGCTCGGTCGTGACGGTGCTCAAACGCATCGGCTCAGAGAACGTCTCGCCGCCGTCGGTCGAGCGCGCGTAGTACACCTGCGCCTTGGGCGTAGTTTGATCGGGATTGCCGTGGTGCCAGGCGACATGGACCCGGCCCTGCAGGTCGACGCTCAGGCTCGGCGCAGCCGGATCCGCATCCGCCGCGCCGCTCACATCGTTGGGCTCGTCCGTCCAGGTGTCGCCACGGTCGCAGGAGCGCCGGTAGAAGATCCGCGACGTGCCGCCCAGGCGGCGGTCGTTCCAGGCGACGTGCACCGTGTCGTCCGGTCCGACCGCGAGATTCCCGCCGAGCGCGGGCAGCCGGTTCGTCTCGTTGCCGCCGATGTCCACCCCCTCGCTCCAGGTTGCGCCGCCGTCGTCGGAGTGGGCGTAGAGAATGCGGTACCAGGACCCCTGCTGGTCGGCCCACACCAGATGGAGCCGGCCCGTGGAATCGGCCGCGATCTTTCGCCCCACGCTGCCGGCCGAGCGCAGCCCGGAGGCCGTAACCTGCACCTCGGGACCCCACGCCTCCCCGACGCCGTGAGTAGGCACAGGGTCGGCGGCATACGCGTAGGCGGGGGCCAGGAGGCCGCCCGCGACGGCCGCGGCCAGGGCGAGATTCCGAGCGCGACGAAGCGCGGCGGTGCCCGTGACGGCGCTGCCGCCGCCGGTGGTGGTTGCTTTCTGCATGGCATTCTCCTTTCGCGCGCCCGCCGGCGCGTTCGCCCGCACCGCCACGGGAAGCCTGTTCACCCCCGCATGTTACTCACGGTAACATCGGCGTAAGAGCAATGCCAGAACAATCTTCGCGGGTACGTTCCCCTCTTTCTCTCCTCGTCACCGTTGGCCTGCCCATGGCGGTCTGGTCTCTGTTCGGACAAACGGAGAACGGCATGAAGATCCGTCCGCTGGCGGAGGACAAGGCCGGGTTGTGAGCCAACTGGTCGCCCGTGGAACCGAGCAGACGGCGTCCCCATCGATACGCAGCAGCAGGCACCTTCCCGCCGTTACAGCGCTCGCCCCCGCCTGACAACCCGTGCTCGCCACAGACGCCGAGAAACCTACCGCTCTCGGCTACGGGGCCTCGGCGCATCTGGGGGGAAACGCTCGGTCCGGTTGCGGCTGGAGGCTCTGGACTGGCGGGAGTCTCGCCCTTCCCGGCGCTTTCTAGTCTCCCTGGCGCGCGTCGAGCTGTAACAGCGCGCGCGCCTCGGCGGAGGCCGGCGCCGATAACACCGCCTCCGCCGGCCCGTCCTCCACAACCCGACCCGCCACCAGCACCACCGCACGGTGCGCAACCCGCCGCGCGAACGGTACGTGGTGCGTGACGATCAACAACGTCAGCCCCGTCGCCGCGAGGTCGCTCACGACCGCCAACACCTCACCCACCAGCCCCGGGTCCAACGCCGACGTCGGCTCGTCGAACAATAGCACCTCGGGCCGCACCGCCAGCGCCCGCGCAATCGCCACCCGCTGCTGCTGGCCGCCCGACAAAGTTGCCGGATACGCCCCCGCCTGCCGCTCCAGACCGACTCGCGCCAGTAGCCGCAGCGCCTCCGCACGGGCCGCCTCCAACGACTCCCCCAGAACGTGCCGCGGCGCCGCCATGACGTTCCCCAACGCCGTCAGGTGCGGGAACAGGTGCAGACTCTGAAACACCATGCCCACCCGCCGGCGCAACGCGCACAGCAGCCCCGCATCCGCTCGCTCCGACAAACCGGGCCGCAGCGCACAGCCGGCTACTTGCACCTCCCCCGCCGTGAACGGCGTCAGGTAGTTCAATCCGCGCAACAGCGTCGTCTTGCCCGCCCCCGAAGGTCCCAGAATCGCCACCACCTCCCCCCGCCCGACCTCGAGGTCGACTCCCCGCACGACCTCCGCACCGCCGATAACCGTGCGCAAACCGCGCACCCTCACCATCGCCTCGCTCATCTCGCCGCCGGCGCCAGATAACGTTCCAACCGCCGCGCCCCGCGCGACAACGGGTAACTCATCGCCAGATACAAACCCGCGCACAAAATACCCGGCCCCAGCCAACTGTGCACGTCAACCGCCGTAATCGTCATCTGTTTGGTCAACTCGACTACCGTGATCACCGACACCAACGACGAGTCCTTCAACATCGCAATGAAATCGTTCGCCATCCCGGGCAACGCCGTGCGCAACGCCTGCGGAAACACCACCCGCCAGAACGCCGTCCAGCGCGACATTCCCAGCGCCAGCGCCGCCTCGCTCTGCCCGGCCGGCACGGCCGCCAGACCGGCTCGGTATATCTCCGCCTCGTACGCGGCGTAGTTCATGCCCAGACCCAGCACCGCGGCAACCATGGCATTCAACGCCATCAGCGGCGCCAACCCGTAGTACAGCACATAAAGTTGCAAGAGCAGCGGCGTGCCGCGGAACACCTCTACGTACGTCGCCGCCACCGACCGCGTCAGCCCGCCGCCGTAACGCCTCGCAGTACTGAGCGCCAATCCGCCCGTGACAGCCACCGCCATAGCCAGCAACGACACCACCACGGTCACCCCGGCGGCGCGCACGAAGAGCACCGTCTGCGCCGAGGTCCACCGCGTCGTCCGCGCTGCGCCCGCCGACGGCACCGCAGCCACCGTCGCCTGCCGATCGTCCCACAGATCCCAGCGGCTGAGTATCGTCTTCAGAGTCCCGTCACGACGCAGCTCGTCAAGCGCGGCGTCGATGGCGTTCGCCAGCGCGGTCTCGTCGGGACGCAGTCCGATGACGTAAACGCCGGTGCCCACGGTCGCCGCGGCACGCAACTCCGGCCGCACGAGGCCGTAACGAGCGGCAATGACGTTGTCGAGCAGGACCGCATCGAGCCGGCCCTCGGCGAGGTCGATGTACGGCTCCTCCACCCCCTCGTACAGCACCGCCTCGATGTCCGGACTCCGGCGCAGCAGCTCGTGCGCGAACGAATGCGCCAGCGTACCCACCCGCCGGCCCCGCAGGTCGCTCAGATCGTGCACATCGCGCTCGCCGGCGCGGACCACCAGGGTCTCGGCAAACACATAGTAAGGCGCGCTCAACTCGAGCCGGGTGCGGCGCGACGGCGTCGCTTCCAGCCCGTTCATGATGACGTCGAAGTCGCCGCGCTCCAGTGCGGGCACCAGCGCCGACCAGTCCGTCTGCACGAATTCGGCCCGCACGCCGAGCCGCGCCGCCAGCGCCGCCGCCAGCTCGACTTCGAAACCGACGAGCCGCGTCGCGTCGGCGGGGTCCTGGAAGACGTACGGCTCGCCGCCCTGCACATCGCCGCCCCAGCGCAGGACACCGCGCCGGCGCACGCGCTCGTGACTGTCGGCGGCGGCGGCGCCGCTCGCCCAGGCGAGCAGCGCGATCGTCACGACGGTCGCAGCGACGCGCCACCATCCCGAGCGGCGCGCGACCGCCTCGACCCGCACCGTCACCGGCGCGCTCCCCTCCCCCTCGCTCCGCTCTCTTCCGCGAAGGCGCGAGCGGGCGGGCGGGCATACCCCGGTAACGCAACCGGCTCTTTCACTGCACTGCGAGGTCAACTCTGCCGTGCCGCCGCGGCGCGGGTGCCGACCGCGGCGTCGAACGCGGTATGCATGGCGCTGACCAGTTCCGGCCGGCAGAGCACGTCGAGCGCGGTCATGGCCAGGGCCTTGGCGCCATCGATCGCCGCGTGATGGCCGGTGTCGGACGCCGCCCAGCGCGCGAATTCCACCGAGTGGATCGCCACGCCCGGCGGAGCCGCCGCGATCATCGGGTGAATTGCCGGCACTATCTTGCTCACGTTTCCCATATCGGTGCTGCCCGCCACCGCGGCGCCGATCCCCGCCGGGCTCAGGAGCGACCGGCCCAGGCTGGCGAGATTGCGCGCGTAGGCCTCGACGAGCGGCTGATTGGTGATCATGTCCGAGTAATCCTCGCCCACCGTCCGCAAGCTCAGCTCCGCGCCGCTGGCCGCCGCCCCGGCCCGGAAACACTCGGTGACCCGCTCCTTCAGGCGCTGCAGGTGCGCCTCGGTCCCGGCGCGAATGTAGAACAGGCCGGCAGCGCGCTCCGGCACGATGTTGGGCGCCTGCCCGCCGTCGGTGACGATGCCGTGGATGCGCTCGGTAGGGCGTATGTGCTGGCGCAGGTGCGCGATCGCCGTGTAGGCGGTCACCAGGCCGTCGAGTGCGTTAATGCCGCGATGCGGCGCCGCCGAGGCGTGCGCGGCGCGGCCGCTGTACACGGCCTCCACCTGACTGATCGCCAGCACGTGCATCGACGACAGGTCGGCGCCCGCCGGGTGTACCATCATCGCCGCATCGAGGCCGGCAAACGCGCCCTGACGGGCCATGACGATCTTCCCGCCCCCGCCCTCTTCGGCGGGCGTACCGAGCACCACGACACTGCCCCCCGCTTCCGCAATGACCTCGGCCACCGCCGCGCCGGCGCCGGCACCGGCGGCGGCAATGATGTTGTGGCCACAGCCGTGCCCGATTCCCGGCAAGGCGTCGTACTCGCAAACGATCGCCACGTGCGGCCTGCCCTGACCGAGCCGGGCCGCGAAGGCCGTCGGCAACCCAAAGGCCCCCGCTTCGACCTCGAAACCGTTGGCGCCCAGGTACTCCGCCAACCACGCCGCAGCCCGGTACTCCTCGAACTTGAGCTCCGGGTGCGCGTGGATGCGCATACTGAGGTTGAGGAGGCGTTCCCGCTCGGCCTCCACGCGCATGCACGCCCGTTGCTTCAGGGCGGGGAGCAGGCTCATCGTGCCGCCGTCAGAACTCCACGACCGCGTCGGGCGCGTCGCTCAAGTGAATGGTGTCGACGAACCGCACCACGCGCTGCCGCGCCGAGATCAACAGCGAGCTGGTACGGTCGCCGTGCCCGAAGAAGCGCACCCCGCGCAGCAGCGTTCCGTCGGTCACACCGCTGGCGGCAAAGATTATCTCCGGTCCGGGCGCCAGGTCGCGCTCCGTGTAGACGCGGTTCGGATCCGCAATGCCCATCCTGGCGAGCCGGTTCTCGAACTTCTTGCGCTCCTCGGGCCCGGGCTTGGCCTGCACGAGACGACCTTCCATACTGCCGTTCAGGCAGCGCAGCGCGGCGGCGGTCAGAACCCCTTCAGGCGCGCCGCCGATGCCCATGACGGCGTGGACCCCGGTGCCGCGGATCGCCGCCGAGATCCCCGCCGACAGGTCGCCGTCGGAAATCAGGCGGATGCGCGCCCCGGCGGCGCGGATCTCCTCGATGAGCTTCTCGTGCCGGGGCCGGTCGAGGACGACGACGACGAGGTCCTGCACCGCGCGCCGCAGCCGCGCCGCGATCGCCTCCAGGTTGTCCTTCACGCAAGCGTCGATGTGTACCGCGCCCTTGGCCGCCGGACCGACGATCACCTTCTCCATGTAGCAGTCGGGGGCATTGAGGAGGCCGCCCTTGTTGGAGGCGGCCAGCACGGCGATGGCGCCCGGCGACCCGGTCGCGCACAGGTTGGTACCCTCGAGCGGGTCGACGGCGATCGACACCTCGGGATCGGTGGCGTTTCCGCGGCCGACCGACTCGCCGATAAACAGCATCGGCGCTTCGTCCCGCTCGCCCTCCCCGATCACGATCGTGCCGCGCATCGGCAGCCCGTCCATGGCTTGCCGCATCGCCTCGACAGCGACGCGATCGGAGTTGTGGCGGTCCCCTTCCCCCATGGTCCGCGCCGACGCTATCGCCGCCTCTTCGACGACACGAAGGAATTCGCGGGTCAACGTTTGCTCGATCGACATCGGGTTCGTCCTTTCCCTGTGGCTCCGAGTCGGGCCTCGCAGCCCTTGCGGCGGCTGTATCACGGACCCGAACGAATTCTCAAATGCGGCGTGCGCGACGCCGTCGTGCCGTGCGATAAGAGGGCATGCGGACGGCGACCCCGACCCCACCGCACTCGCCGCTCGCGGTCACCCGGATCGTGCCGGGCGCCGGGGCCGTGAAATTCTGCCTCGCTGCGGGCGGCCCCCCGGACGCGCCGCTCGAAGCGGAGGCGGTACTCATGCGCATGGCCGGCTACGGCGGCACGCAGTGGTACACGCTGTGCGTCTCGTCGCAGATCGGCTGCGGAGTGGGTTGTCCGTTCTGCGAGACCGGCCGGATGGGCCGGCGCGGGGACCTCGGCGCCGAGGCCATCGTCGCTCAGTACCTGGCCGCCCGCCGCTGGCTGGAGCCCCAGGGGGAGAGCATCCGCAATGTCGTGTTCATGGGTATGGGCGAGCCGCTGGATAACCTCGATGCGGTCCTCGGCGCACTGACCACGCTCGGCGATCCGAAGGGCATCGCGTTGCCGCTGTCGCGGGTCACCCTCTCGACCGTGGGTCGTCGCGCCGGTCTGGCGCGGCTGGCCGAACTCGCCCGGCAGCCGCCGTGGGCGGATCTGCGGCTGGCGATATCCCTGCACGCGGTCACCGACGGGTTGCGTAACCGATTGGTCCCAGCGAACCGGGCCATGCCGCTGCCGGAGCTGCGGGAGGCGCTTCGTGCCTATCCGTTGAAGCGACGGGGCCGTCTGCTGCTCCAGTACACCCTGCTCGGCGGGGTCAACGACGCCGTCGCCGATGCCGAGGCGCTGGCCGAGTGGTGCCGGTCGCTGCGTTGCACGGTCAACGTGATCCCGTACAACCCGCAGCGCGACCCGCGATGGGTAACGCCGTCCGCGGCCACGATCGGGGTCTTTCTCGACCGGTTGCGGCGCGCCGGGGTGCGCGCAAAGTGCCGCCGGACCCACGGTGCCGAGGTCTTCGCCGCCTGCGGACAACTCGGTACCCGGCAAGGCAAATCGGGGCTTCAAAAAGATCTGGAATTCGGCCTAAGATCGGTCGACAGTAGGCACATACCCTCCGAATAGAAAGGCTTGTCCGTGCACTGGCTAATCCTCATCCCTTGCTACTTCTTCGGCGCCATGAGTCTGCTCGCTTTGTTCATGTTGTGCAGCCGGCTGTTGCGGCTCAGGCTGCCCATCGACTGGCTGGTCGGCATCGCCATTGCCGTTGCGGCGGTGGCCGTCGTTGCGCCACTGGCGCTGGGCGTGGTCGATCTGCACGCGGTGTCCGGCCGGGCGGTGCTGGTCGTCGGGCTGGCGTCGTTCGTCCTGACCGGCATCGACGTGGCGGTGGCGCGCCTGCTGCCGTTGCCGCTCGACCGCGACATCGAACGTCTGTAGAAATGCCCGCCGCCGCAAGTCGCGGCGGGTACCGGAGCACACGATAACGGATCGTTCCGGGCCCTGTGCCGGGCCCGGAACGGGTAGGTGTCGTGCCCCGTATCAGCGACCGGAACATGGGACGGGCAGCCGAACGTGGGCCGGGCAACCGCGAGGGTTGCCCCAGCCGGAGGGCGAGATGGACCGCAGGCGCAGTTTCTGGGGCTGGGGTTGGGAGGACGAGGCGCTGTCGGCCGAGGCGCAACAGCGTCTGGGTGCACTGGTCGCGGCGCGCCTCGGGCTCGGCGAACTCACCGCCACCCCGCCGCCGCGTCTCGAAGAGCTGACGCTGCGCGCGCCGCGCATCGCACCGCCGGCGGCCCTGGCGTCGATCTGCTCGACGACGCCGGCCGACCGCGCCGGGCACACTTACGGCAAATCATTTCGCGACATCGTCCGTGGCCTGCGTCGTCTCTATCCCAACCCACCCGACTTCGTCGCCTTCCCGCGCTCGGAGGACGAGATCGCCGGGCTGCTCGAATGGTGCACGGCGCGCAATGTGGCGGCTATACCCTACGGCGGCGGATCGAGCGTCGTCGGCGGCGTCGAGGCGCCGCCCGATGCGGCCTGCGCCGGCGTGGTCTCGATCGATTTGCGGCATTTCGACCGCGTCCTCGCCATCGACCCGGTAGCGCGCGCCGCCCGCATTCAGGCCGGCGTGTACGGCCCCGCCCTCGAAGATCAGTTGCGCCCGCACGGCTTCACGCTGCGCCACTTCCCACAGTCGTTCGAGCTGTCCACGTTGGGCGGCTGGATCGCGACGCGGTCCGGCGGCCATTACGCGACCCTGTACACGCACATCGACGACTTCGTCGAATCGCTGCGCGTCGTAACCCCGCGCGGGGTGGTCGAGTCGAGACGGCTGCCGGGCTCGGGCGCGGGTCCCAGTCCCGACCGGCTGTTCATCGGCTCCGAAGGCATTCTCGGCATCATCACCGAGGCCTGGATGCGGCTGCAGGCGCGGCCCCGCTTCCGCAGTGCCGTATCGGTCCCCTTTCCCGACTTCGCCGCCGGCGTCGACGCGACCCGGGCCATCTCGCAGGCGGGACTCTATCCGGCCAACTGCCGTCTGCTCGACGCCGGCGAAGCGCTCACTGCGGGAGTCGGTACCGATACCGTCCTGCTGCTCGCCTTCGAATTTGCGGACCACGCACCGGATGCGTGGATGGCGCGGGCGCTCGAGTGCTGTCGCGACCACGGCGGAGTTGTTCCCGCAGGCGCCGGACGGACACGCACGGCCGGCGCGGGCGGAGCGGACGAAACCGCGGGGGCCTGGCGGCGATCGTTTCTGCAGATGCCGTACTTGCGCGACGCACTGGTCGGTCTGGGCATGATCAGCGAGACCTTCGAGACGGCGATCACGTGGGATCGTTTCGCGGCGTTCCACGCGGGCGTCAGCGCCGCGGTCGAGGACGTCCTGCGGCGCGTTTGCAAGGGCGGCCAGATGACCTGCCGGTTCACGCACGTCTACCCCGACGGCCCCGCACCTTACTTCACGGTGGTGGCGCCGAGTCGCCCCGAAGCGCAGCTCGAACACTGGGACATCGTCAAGTCGGCGGCCGCCGACGCGATCGTCAGGCTGGGCGGAACGATCACGCACCACCATGCGGTGGGACGCGATCATCGCCCGTGGTACGACCGCCAGCGGCCGCCCCTGTTCGCCGCGGCACTGGCGGCCGCCAAGCGCGTGCTCGACCCCGGCGCGGTCCTCAATCCGGGGGTTCTCATCGACCCCACGCGGGAGTGCCCATGACCTGGCGGTCGTCTCACGACGACGAAAACGCGGTCCCCCCGGCGGGGTCGGGGTCGGAATCGTTATCGGGATCGAGGGAATCGGATCGATACCGATACCGATGCCGATACCGACGCCGATGGCTGCCCGCCATTGCGCTTGCCCCCCGGTCCCCATCCACCCCGATCTTCGAAGGAGGCGGACACCAACCCCCGGAGGGGCACCGAGCCGGCTTCGTGACTGGAGCCGGCGGCCGATTCCGCTTATGGTGCGGGCGGTCGCCGGCGACAGCGGGCGGCAACGAGACGGGAGCGAAGCGATGGCCAGGGAGACTTTGACGGTTACGGACAACCGCACCGGGCGAAACTACGAACTGCAGATCCGGGACGGTGCAATAACGGCGGGGGAGCTGGCGCAGATCAAGGCCGGCGCCGACGACGCCGGGCTGCTGAGCTTCGATCCGGCCTTGCGCAACACGGCCACCTGCCGCAGTGCGATCACGTATCAGGACGGCACCACGGGTATCCTGCGCCATCGCGGCTATGCGATCGAGGACCTGGCCGCCCACTCGACCTATCTCGAGGTTGCCTATCTCATTTTCCACGGCGAGTTGCCGACCGCCGCGCAGTTCCGCGCCTGGCAGACGGAAATTGCCGAAAACTACCTGATCCACGAGAACGTGGCCCGGTTCCTCGACGGCTTCCGCTACGACGCGCACCCGATGGGCGTGCTGGTCAGCACCGTGGCGGCACTGTCGACTTTCTTCCCCGAGGGACAGATCATCGACGATCCGGCGGTACGCCGCCGGCAGGCGATACGGCTGCTGGGCCAGGTGCCCACCCTCGCCGCCTTCGCTCACCGCCGCCGCCTCGGCATGCCCTACGCGTACCCGGACATGGAGCTGTCGTACATCGGCAACTTCCTGAACATGATGTTCCGCATGACCGAATTGCGTTACGAGCCCGACCCGGTGGTCGAGCGGGCCCTGGACGTCCTGTTCATCCTGCACGCCGACCACGGCCAGGCCTGTTCGACGACGACAATGCGGTGCGTGGGCAGTGCCCGAACCGATCCGTACTGCTCGGCGGCGGCGGCCGCCGCGGCGCTTTACGGGCGATTCCACGGCGAGGGCTTCGATGCGGTGATCGCGATGCTCGAAGGAATCGGCACGCCGAGCGGCATCGACGCGTTCGTCGAAGGGGTCAAGGCGCGCCGCGAGGAGCCGCCGGGCTTTGGCCACCGCCTTTACAGAACGTACGACCCGCGCGCCCGCATATTGCGCCAGGAGGCCGAGAAGGTGTTCGCAGTCACCGGCCGTCCGGCGATTTTCGACATCGCCCTGCGACTCGACGATCGCGCGCAGACGGATCCCTACTTTGCGGAGCAGTCTCTTTATCCGATCGTCGACTACTACGAGGCCATCATCTACCACGCCATCGGGTTCCCAGCCGAGGTCTTTCCCGTGCTCTTTGCCCTGCCGCGCTTCGTCGGCTGGGTGTCGCAGTGGGACGAGATGCTCGCCGACCCGAGCCACAAGACGTATCGTCCGCGGCAGATCTACACGGGAGCCGGGGAGCGGTCGTACGTGCCGCTCGGCGCGCGCCGGGAGTGAGGGCGAGCCATGCGCAACCACCCGCCCTGTTGCATCGGCGCCGCGGCCGGGGCATTTACGTCGCGCGGTCGACCGACACCGTGGCCATCGACCAGGAGCTGACGTGACCAGCACAAAGCAACAGACGAAGCGTAAACCGGCACCGACGAAGCCGAAGACGCGCTCGGCGCGCCGTCGGCCCCAGCCCCAACCGGTTCGGGTGCCGCTGTTGCAGGCCGACGATATTCGCACCATTCTCATGGATATCGCCTCGACGGTCGCGCCCGGCGACGTTATCGAGCTGCTCGGCCATGCCGACGAACTGAGAACCCGCGCCGCCGAGATGAACGCCCCGCACGTCGATTTGTTCCGGGCGCAGCTCGACCTCGCCCTCGCGTGCCTCACCGACCACATCGCCGGCGACTGCCCGCAGATCCCGTACTCCACCATCGGCCTGCTTGCTGGCGCCGTATGCTACTTCTCCGACCAGCTCGATGTGATCCCCGACTTCCTTCCGAACGTGGGGCAGCTCGACGACGCCGTGGTCCTGGCGATGGCTTTCCACATGGGCGAGGCCGGCCTGCGCCGCTACTGCGACTGGAAGGGCATCGACCTCGAACCGCTGCGCCACACCGATCCGATTCCGGCGTACCGCTGACGAGCCGCGCGCCCGGCTCGATCGAACCCCGACTTGCCCGTGGCCGGGGAGGCGGTGTATAGGGCACTCGACGTACTCGCACCGTTCGTGTGCGCGTCCCGCCAACGGCGAGCGGCGCGCCCGCCGCGGTAACCAGCAAAGGTAGGGAATCGGATGAAGCGGAAGAAAATCGCCTTGATCGGGGCCGGCATGATCGGCGGCACGCTCGCCCATCTCTGTGCGCTCAAACGCCTCGGGGACGTCGTCCTGTTCGACGTCGTCGAGGGCATGCCCCAGGGCAAGGCCCTCGATCTTCTCGAAAGCGGCCCCATCGAGGGCTTCGATTGCAGCATCGTCGGCACCAACAACTACACCGATATCGCCGGGGCGGACGTCTGCATCGTCACGGCTGGCCTGGCGCGAAAACCCGGCATGAGCCGCGACGACCTGCTGGCCGTGAACACCAAGATCATGGTCGACGTCGCCACCAACATCCGCACCCATGCCCCGGAGGCGTTTGTCATCGTGATCACCAATCCGCTCGACGCCATGGTGACGGCGATGAAGCGGGTTACCGGCTTTCCCAAGCACCGCGTCGTCGGTCAGGCCGGCGTGCTCGACTCGGCCCGTTATCGCACCTTTATCGCCATGGAACTCGGCGTGTCCGTGCAGAGCGTCACGGCCATCGTACTCGGCGGCCACGGCGACGACATGGTCCCCGTCCGCAGCTACTGCCATGTCGGCGGCGTACCGGTGGAAAAGCTCATCGCACCCGAACGGCTCGAAGCCATCGAACACCGGGTGCGTCAGGCCGGCGGCGAAATCGTCAACCTGATGAAGTCCTCGGCATTCTACTCCCCGGCCCATGCCGCAATTCAGATGGCCGAGGCTTATCTGTTCGACCGCCAGCAGATACTGCCGTGCGCCGCGCTGTTGGAGGGCGAATTCGGGGTCGACGGCTTCTACGTCGGCGTGCCGGTACTCATCGGCGGTGGCGGCGTCGAACGGGTCGTCGAACTCGCCCTGACGGCTGCCGAACAACAGGCCCTCAACGAGTCGGTCAGCCACGTGCGCGAACTGGTCGCGGCCGCCGCCAAGTTTCTGCCCGCATGAAAGCCGGGCACCGATTTCGCCTATGCGCTGCTAACGAACTGAGGACCCGAGCAACCCGCCGCTCGAGACCCCGGCGGCTCGGCACACCAAGAACCCACCTTCGCCCTTCGGACCCGGAGTGCGGCCGCTTGCGGCGGCCGCGGGTAAGCGGGGCGGCGGGCAGGAGATCCGGATGAACGTACACGAGTTTCAAGCGAAAGGGCTGCTGCGCAAGTACGGCGTCGCCGTTCCCGAAGGCCGTGAGGCCACCAGCGCCGCGGAGGTCGAAGCGCTGGCCCGCGAACTGGGTTGCCCCTGTGTCGTCAAGGCACAGATCCACGCCGGCGGCCGCGGCAAGGCCGGCGGGGTGAAGGTGTGCAAGAGCCCGGAAGAAGCCCGCACGTTCGCCGGCGGATTGATCGGCAAGACTCTGGTCACGCACCAGACCGGCCCTGCGGGGCGGGAGGTGCGCCGGGTCCTGGTCGAGCAGGGGTGCGACATCGCGCGGGAACTCTATCTCGGCGTGGTGATCGACCGGGCGACGAGCCGCGTCACGCTGATGGCAAGCTCGGAAGGGGGCGTCGAGATCGAGGAGGTGGCGGCGCGCTCGCCGGAGAAGATTCTGCGCGAGATTGTCGATCCCGCCGTCGGCCTGCAGGCCTTCCAGGCTCGCAAGATCGCGTTCGGCCTCGGCTTGCCGAAGCCGAGCACCAATAAGGCGGTAGCGTTCATCACCGCGCTCTACCGGGCGTTCGTCGAGTGCGATGCGTCGCTCGCCGAGATCAATCCGCTGGTGGTCACGGGCAGCGGCGACCTGCTCGCTCTCGACGCCAAGATGGGCTTCGACGACAATGCCCTGTTTCGCCATCCGGAAGTGCGGGAGCTGCGCGATATCCACGAGGAAGACCCGAAGGAGGTCGAGGCGTCGCGGTTCGACCTCAGCTACATCTCGCTCGACGGCAATATCGGCTGCATGGTGAACGGTGCCGGGCTGGCGATGTCGACCATGGACATCATCAAGCAGTACGGGGGCAGCCCCGCCAACTTCCTCGACGTCGGCGGCGGCGCCACGACCGAGAAGGTCACGGCGGCATTCAAGATCATTCTGGCCGACCCGAACGTAAAGGGCGTGCTGGTCAACATCTTCGGCGGCATCATGAAGTGCGACGTCATCGCCACCGGGGTGGTCGAGGCGGCGCGCGAGGTGCATCTCGCGGTGCCGCTGGTCGTGCGGCTCGAAGGCACGAACGTCGACCTCGGCAAACGGATTCTCGAGGATTCGGGCCTCAACATCGAGTCGGCCTCGGACATGGCCGATGCCGCCCGCAGGATCGTTGCGGCCACCGCTCGCACCGCCTGACCCCTCGACCCACAGGCTACTGTGGAAAACCTGTGAACAGCGAACTTCCGGGCCACCGGCAACGCGGCCCGCTTTGGAATGCCCGCCAAACGGGCACACCCCTAAGCCCCGAATCCGGCTGTTATCCTGCGGCCTTACCGCCCGGATGTGGAGCGGATTCTGGCTTCGGTTCACCAAACGTTCACATAACGACCGGAAAAGCCGCCGTGTTGATAACCCAGGCCCGGCCGGGTGGTCAGAGATCCTTGCGGACCACAACGTCCTCGGTACCGGCGGCGACGGATTCCTGCTTGCCGTCGATGTAGAGGCGGGCAACCAGCTCGTTGCTGTTGGTACTGCGGAACACGGCGCTGACGGCCTCCTGCGGCTTCTGCAGGAAGTAGATGCTGGGCGTGGTCGGGACCGGATCGGCAGCGGAGCGCTGCCCGAGCTGGTGGGTGGTATCGATGTCGCCCATGGTCCCGCTGAACTGAATGCCGAACGTGCCCGGCTGCTCGTCGTCCACGTAACAGCTAAAGACCCCGGGCACCGGTGCGCAGACGTCGAAGCGTACCTCCGGATCGGGCGGGCGCAGCGCCGGCGGATTATTGGCTGCGGTCTGCAGCGTAATCGTGCTGCCCGGTCCGTCGCTGATCCGGAACAGATCCGCGCCGCCCCCGGTTACCACCAGCCGCACGCGAATCGCGCCCTCGCCGACTTGCTTGAAGCGGCCGCTGTACGGCGGACCGGCGCCTTCGAGGACGAAGTTGAACACGGACGTCGCGGTAAAGACGGTGCCCGCCAGCGACGTGTACTCGATCTGCCCGCCGGCCAGCGACTCCACTTCGAAGGTCGCCGTGCCCTCCAGCGGCTCCACCTGATAACGGACTTCCGGGTAGGTGGCAGGGTTGCTGCCGCCTTCGCCGCATGCGCTCGCGCCGGCGAGCAGCAGGACCAGTACACACGCCAGCGCGGCCCTTTTCATCGCCGTTCTTGTCGCAGCAACGCCGCGGAGCGTCAAGGCGCGCACACGGCGCCGGTCGCCGCGGCACCGCTCCGAACGCGGCCGAGGGTGGCTGGACAAGCGGGCGTTGCATAGGGCAAAATCCGTGATCAATCCGTCAGCATCGAGGAGGCGTAAACGCGGAGGCAAACCATGGCCGCACGTGTATTGATCATTCATCCCGCTCCGTATCGCGCGAAGGACGACCGGCGCGTCGTCAAACTGAAAAGCCGCCGCCTCGTCCCGCTCACCCTACCCTACCTTGCCGCTCTGACCCCCCGGGAATACGACGTCACCCTCGTCGACGAAGCGCTCGAGGACGTCGACCTCAACGTCCCGACCGATCTCGTCGGCATCACGGCATGGACGGTCAACTCGCTGCGCGCATACGACATCGCCGCGGCTTTCCGACGGCGCGGCATACCGGTCGTCATCGGCGGGCCGCATTCCTTCTTTCACCCGGACGAGGTCGCCGCGCACGCCGATGCGGTAGCCGTCGGCGAAGCGGAAGCGATCTGGCCGCGAGTTCTGGCCGACGCGGCGGCCGGACGCTTGCAAAGCCGATACGACGCGCCGCCGATGACCGATCTGAGCAACCTCCCGCACCCGCGTTACGACTTGCTCGACCTCAAGCGCTACGGACGCATTCGCACCTTCGCGGTTCAGCCCTCGCGGGGCTGTCCGTTCAAGTGCGATTTCTGTTCCGAGCGGCTGTTCCTGGGCGAAGGCTTCCGGGTTCGCCCCGTCGACGACATAGTCGAGGAAGCGAAGCGCTGCCGGTCACGGTTCGTGTTCTTCGCCACCAGCAACTTCGCCGGCAAGCGGGCCCACGCCATGGAACTCATGGAAAAGCTCGTGCCCCTGAAGCTGCGCTGGTCGACGCTGTGGACCCTGCACCTGTGCAACGATCGCGAGTTCATGAATCTCGCCGCCCGCAGCGGTCTCTTGCACGTCAACATCGGCATGGAGAGCATCGACCCGGTTACCCTCAAGTCGATGAACAAGAAGCAGAACAAGGCGGCGCAGTACGGCGAAATGCTCGACGGTTTGCGGCACCGCGGAATCTCCTACTCGCTGAATTTCATCTTCGGTTGGGAGAGCGAGTCAGCCGGCGTGTTCGACGCCACCCTCGATTTCCTCCAGCGCCACAAGGTGCCCGCCGCCTACTTCAACATCCTGACACCCCACCCGGGCAGTCCGTTCCACGCCCGCCTGCGGGCGGAAGGGCGTCTCCTTCGCGCCGAGGAAATCGGTCGATACCCCGGCATGGAATGCCACATCACGCCGCCGTACTGCACCCCCGAGGAGCTGATGGAGCGCGTGCGCGACATGTACCGGAATTTCTACAGCCTGCCGTCGATCGCCCGCCGGCTACCGCCTCCGGTAACGCTGGCGAACCTCACCTCGTGGATGATCAACCTGTCGCAGCGCCGGCTCACCAGGAATCCCGACCAGGAGGACAACTTCAGCGACTTCTAGGCGTCCATCGGCGTCCGCTCCGGGGCGGGCGCTCAGGCGCCGACGGCCTTCTTGAGCGCGGCGCTCTTCGTGGCGATCCGTTCCATCAGGTCGTTCCACGACTTCACGAACGCGTCGGCCCCCTCGCGCTGCAACTGCGCGGCGAGGGCGTGCGGGTCGATCCCCGCACGCACGAAGCCCGCCAGGACGGCCTCGGCGTTGCCGCCGTCGACCGGCAGCGACTCGCCCACCGCGCCGTGGTCGACGAAGGCGTGCAGTGTCTGCTCGGGCATCGTATTGACGGTGTTGGGCGCCGAAAGATTCTCCACGTACAGGATGTCCGACGCCTTCGGATCCTTGGTGCCCGTGCTGGCGAACAGCAGGCGCTGCGGGCGCGCGCCGGCATTGGCGAGCCGCTGAAAGCGCGACGACGACAGCACGGAGCGGTAAGCGGCGTACGCGGTCGTGGCAATCGCGATCCCCAGTCGGTCCCTGAGCGCGACCGGCACTTTGTCGGACACCGCCTTGTCCCAGCGGCTGACGAACAGCGATGCCACCGAGGCCACGTTCAAGGGCAGGCCCGCCGCAAGGCGGCGCTCGAGACCGCGCAGATAGGCATCGGCCGCCGCCAGGTAGTGCGACCGGGAAAACAGCAGCGTCACGTTGACCGGCACGCCGGCGAAGATGGTCTCCTCGATCGCCGGCAGCCCCTCGGGCGTACCGGGTATCTTGATGAAGAGATTCGGGCGCGCCGCCCGGGCGTGCAGATCGCGCGCCGCCTTAATGGTGGTCGCCGTGTCGTACGCGAGTACCGGCGACACTTCGAGCGAGACGAAGCCGTCCACGCCGCTCGTCCGGTCGAACACCGGGCGGAACAAGTCCGCCGCCTGAGTCAGATCTTCCAGGGCCAGCTCGAAGAAGAGCGCCTCGCCGGCCAGCCCCTTTTCGGTCTTGGTCCGGATCGCGGCGTCATAATCGTCACTGCCCTTGATGGCGAGATCGAAAATCGTCGGATTGGATGTGAGGCCGGTGACGCTGTACTCGTCGATGTAGCGTTTCAGCGTCCCGCCGGTCAGCAAGCCGCGAGTAATGTTGTCGAGCCACAGGCTCTGACCGCTGTCGTGCAGGGCGCGCGTGTGTGCGTTCATGCTACCTCCTCGCCTGGGGCCCGCGGGCGTTGCCTCCCCGGGTCGCTCCTCGCCGTCACAGATCGCTTTCTCTGCCATCCTATACGGGCCGACCCACCCCTCTCAAGTCGCGTTTGCCGCGCGCTCTTCGAGCGGACGATGCTTCCTTCCTCCTTTCGCGCCTGCAGTTTCGACTACCGGATTGCATCCGGCCCCGCGTGCGCCGGGATCGGCAACTCAGCGCGGCCTTCGCCCGTAAACCCTGGCCTGACCACCCATGCCTTCGTGAGGGCGAGGCTCCCGCCGAGCCACCCAAAGGGCTCCCGCCGAGCCACCCAAAGCGAACAACCAGCCCGTTCGCCCCGAGTAGGAGCCCTTCCCCTGGGCTCCGTATCGAGGGGCGCGCCCCTGCCGAGCCTGTCCCTCGATACGCCGCCTGAGAAGACGGCTGCTACTCGGGACGAACGGCGGGGCACAGCCGCTCCATGGCCTGAGGATTTCGTCGCACCGTGCGCGCGGAAACTCGGAAATCGTAGAACAGGGCGCTGGGACCCGCTCACACTTCGCGCCGTTCCAGCAACGCCAATGCCCGCTCGTAGGCCGCGGAAAACGCATCCTCCTGGGTTCTCCCCGCCACCGGCGCAGGCACCCGGGCGAGCAGGAAGTACACGCTTTGCACGAGCAGAAAGCTCCACAGACTCAGCGCCCATCCGGCTGGCGTGCCCGGTCCCACCGAGCGCGCAAAGAGCAGGCCGCCGCCCACCAGGGCGGCCTCGACGAGTAAGGCACGGGTGCGCCGAGCCCCGAAGATCGCCCCGCTGCGCACCACCGCGAGCACGACGGCCAGAATCACGGCAATGTCGCCGACCGAACGCAAGCACGCCGTTGCGATCAGGCCGATCGCCAGCGTCGCCGCGCACACAGCCTGGCGCCGCGTGTCTCCGCTTACCAGGCCGCGCAGATACACGGCCGCCACGGCGACCAGGTACAAACCCAAACCCGTGTGCGCACCGGGCCACGGCGTCAGCGCCAGCACCGCCGGCACCAGGCCGGCGGCGGCCACGGCGGCAAACACGAGGGTCCCAGCGAACGTGTTCCAGCGCATCATTGCCCCCCCGGCGCGGCGCGGCGCCGCCGCAAGAGCTCGAGCTCCACCTCTTCCTCGGCCGCCACCGCCCCGACCGCCCACGGCGCCGGCGCCTCGACGCCCTGACTCAGCTCGACGCGCACCCGTGTCCGCAGCGCCTCGAACTGGGACTGCTGCCGCTCCACCCGCTCCGCCAGCGCCTGCACCTCCGAGGCCCGGGTCGCCAACTGCGCGCGCAACGCCTCGACCTCCTTCCGCCGCGGAAGCAACTGTCGGATGGCGAAGCGCGCCAGCTCTTCTTTGTCCCCGGCCAGGGCAAGGGTGACATCTTCGTCGAGCGCGACGCATTCCGCCTCCCGCTGGCGCAGCGCGTCGCGCAGCCGCCTCTCCTCTTCGCGTAACGCCTCCAACCGCGCCCGCTTGCGGCCGAGGTCGATCTCCGCCTCCCGCACGTACTGCTTGAGCAGCAGCGAGCGCTCCTCCAACGACTCGACGAGGCCGTGCGCGTCGGCGCGGACCAGCGTAGCAACTCGTTCCAGCAATCGGATGTTCATGGTCGCCTCCTTCACTCGCTCACGGTCAACGCTTGGCCCCGGCCCGACGCTCATCGTGGGCGCCGGCGCTTAGTTCCTTGCTGATTTCGTTCCGCACCCTGGCCCGATCGGGTCCCGCAAAACCGCGCGTAACGTGCTGCTCGAGCGCCGGCAGACTGTCCAGCGTCGCTTGCACGGGAGGGGCCTGCACGCGCGCATTCATTTCGCCGACGAGCCGCCGGTACCGCGAGATCGCGCCAAGGGCGTCGTCCCGCTCGCCCGCTTTGACCGCGCGGGCCACCTCGTCTTTCATCCGGTTGTATCCGTCGACGACGACACCCTGCGCCCACGCCGACACGTCGAGGCGACGCAGCATTTCCGCCTCGTCGCTAACGCGCGCAACGCGGAACTCGCCGGCCAGCGGCAGCGCGGTACGCACACCGCCCGCCGTGTAGGCGACGCTGACCCGCCCCACTTCGTCCTCCCCCACCGACGCGTTGGGCACCGCAAAGGTGAGCCACACCGAACGCCGTTGCCCGTCGAACAGCGAGCCCGGCCGAAAGCTCACCGTGTCGCCGCGGCGTTCCAACGGATACCCGGCCGCGTCGACCACCCGTACCCCCGCCCCCGGCTCGATCGTCACTTCCAGTCCGGATGCCACCGTTGCCCGCGCACCGTCGAGCTCCCCGGCGAACACCGACTCCAGATCCGATGCGTGCCGCAGGTAGTAGTAGTTACCGGTTCCGGCATCGGCGAGCGCGGTCATCAGGTACTCGTTGAAGTCGCCGCCAACGCCGACCGTCGTGAGCATGTACTCCGCGCGCGCCGCTCGCCGGCCGCGCTCGACCAAACCGTCATGACTCGTGTCGCCCTCGTTGGCGAGTCCGTCGGAGATCAGGATCACACGCGGCATGCGCCCGCTGCGGCGCGCCGTCTCCACCATACCCTGCCCCAGATCCAGTCCCGCCGCGATGTTCGTACCCCCTCCGGCCCCAATACCGTCCACCGTCGCCCGCCAGCCCGCCCCGGCACCGTCTCCGATCCCCGCGAGCGGGATGGCCACCCACGCGGCATTCGAATAGGCCACCAACCCGAACCGGTCCTGCGGCTGGAGCCGTCCAATCAGTTCCTGCACGGCCGCCTTTGCATAGTCGAGCTTTGCGCCGGCCATCGAGCCGGACCGATCGAGGATGACGACCAGGTCGGTCGGCACGCGCACCGCCGGGCTTCCGTCCGGCGCCCTTCCACCCAACACCAACTCCATGCGCACTATCGGATCGCCGCCGATGCGCACGGCGGTCCGATCCAGCCTGCCGGCAACCGATAAAGGCCCACCGTTCCCCGCCGCAATCGCCGCCCCCGACTTCCCGCCGCCATCCGGCGCCGCCCATAGGGTTTCGCGCGCCACCGCCCCGCTGACCACTGTCGCCGCCAGCAGTCCGCCGACCGCCAACCATCGCGCACGTCCCGGCATCGATCGTTCCCACTGTTCTTTCATCTCCGTCTCCTTTCGCGAGCGAACCGTGTAATTCGTCATGCTCAGTATGACGACGGAAAGCGCGGAAAGTCACCGCGGGTTCGGTAAAAGGACGGTAAAAGGCCGGCTCGGGAATCTACACGCGGTTCAGATTTGCACCGAAAGGCCGTACACTGTCGTCGTGGAAGGGAAGCTGCCGATTCTGGTCGTCGAAGACGAACCCGCGATCCGCGCCGGGCTGTGCGACGTGCTCGCCTACCACGGCTACTCGCCGCTCGGCGTGGAGTCCGGCGAGGAGGGTTTGCGGGGCGCGGCGGCCGACGACTACGCCCTGGTCATCCTCGACATCATGCTGCCCGGCATGAGCGGGTTAGATGTGTGCCGGGAACTGCGGAACCGAAATCCCGAGCAGGCCATCCTCGTGCTCACCGCGCGCGGGTCCGAGGAGGACGTCCTCGAGGGCTTCCGTTGCGGCGCCGACGACTACGTCACCAAGCCGTTCTCGGTTTCCGAGCTGGTGGCGCGCGTCGGGGCATTGCTGCGGCGCAGCGGCCGCCTCGATCCAGCCGCGACGTTGCCGTTCCAGTTCGGCCCGTGGTCGATCGACACCGCGGCGCGCTTGGCCGCCAACGGCCGCACGACCGTACCGCTTTCGCGCCGCGAACTGGACATGCTCAGGCTGTTCGCGCGCGAGCGCGGCCGGATTGTCAGCCGCCGCACATTGCTCAAGGACGTCTGGGGCATGCGGCACGTCGAGCACATTCACACGCGCACCGTCGACATGCACATCGTCAAGTTGCGCCGCAAGCTCGGGATGACCGACGGGGCCCCGCTCGAAACCATCCGCGGCGAGGGATACCGTTTCCTCGGGTGACCCGTGCGACGCTTCCGCATCCTTTTCGCGCTCGGTTCGCTGGTCTTGCTCGTGCCGATCGCCCTGCTGGTACACCGGGCCCTCGACAGCGCCGCGGTCGAGCGGCGCATGCGGCATCAGGTCGTGGCCGAGCGGCTTTTCGACGAAATGGAACGTGCCCTGACCGTTTTCGTGCTGCGCGAGGAAGAACGCCCCTTCGACCAATACCGCTTCGCGCCCCCGCGCCCGGACCGCCCCGATGCACCCGAGCGCTCGCCTCTCGCTTACGGACCCGAGTGGCCTTTCGTCATCGGCCATTTCCAGATCGATCCGGACGGCACCGTGCATACCCCGCACGAGCCACGCGCCGGCGAGTTGCCGGCCGGCGCGTCGAGCTACCGGCCGTCGGAAGAGATGCAGGAGGCCATCCGCCGGATTCGCGCCGCCGTCGCGGCCGACCCGGGCACCGATGACAGGGACAGGGCTCAACCAGAGACCCCGCCCGGGCAACAGCCCGGATCCACCCGGCAACTGCGCCCCAGGACGACCGGCCGACTCGCCGAGGCTAACGAAGCGGAGTCGCCGGCCAAGCAAGCGGCACCGTCGGTCTACGATGCGCTGCGCGCACTGAACACCGGCGTCGAACAGCGGGCTCCGCGGGCGGCCGTCGCCGTACCGAGGGCCCGCGGTCTATCGGCGCCGGTCGAGGTCGGCGGTGGCCCGCCCCCGGACGCCGCTGGAAAGGCCGAGTTCGGGGCCGCTGCGGGCGCCCGATCGCCGGCACCGGCACGGAGCGAACCGCCGACCAGGGCGGACGAGTTCGACCGTACACCACTGGTGGGCCGGCGCCTCGACGCACGCCGCTTGCTGCTCTACCGAACCGTCGTCAGCGAGCAGCGCGGCTACCGGCAGGGTTTGCTAGTCGACGTGGATCGACTCGGCGAGTGGCTGCGCGAGCAGTCGCTCGGCGCGACCGATCTGGCGCCGTCGGCACGGGTGGAGTTCGCCGCGCCATCGGCGCCGGCCCCGAACGCCGACCGGGCCTTCACTTACGTCCATCGCTTTGCGGAGCCCTTCGACGCCCTCGGCGCGTGGCTTCGCCTGCAGCCGCTGCCGGGGGTCGGCGACGGCACGACCCTCTCGGCACTCGCCGCACTGCTCGTGGTCGCCACGCTGCTGGGTCTCGCCGCGCTCTATCGCATGGTGACGGTGGTCCTGCGCTACGCGGAGCAACGCAACAGCTTCGTGGCGGCGGTGACCCACGAGCTGAAGACGCCGCTGACGGCGATCCGCATGTACGGAGAGATGCTGCGCGACGGCATCGTTCCGTCGGCCGCCAAGCGCGACGAGTACCACCGTCACATCACCACGGAGTCGGAGCGTCTGACGCGCCTCGTCAACAACGTGCTCGAGTTCGCACGCCTCGAACAGCGGACGCGAACGCTCACGCTGGAACACGGGCCGCCGGGCCCAGTGGTGCAGAACGTGGCCACGATGCTGCGCCCGCACGTCGAAGGCGCCGGGTTCGTCCTGAGCATCGACGTCGCCCCCGATCTGCCGCCCATCGACTACGACCGCGACGCGCTCACGCAGGTGCTCTTCAATCTCGTCGATAACGCGGTGAAGTATGCGGCGAGCGGCAGTGGCCGCGAAATCACGTTACGCGCCTGGCACGACGGTACGCAGGTGCGACTCGCCGTCCGCGACCGCGGTCCCGGTGTCGCCCCCGGACATATGCGACGCATCTTTCAGCCGTTCTACCGCGCCGATACCGAGGCAACCCGCCGCAGCAAGGGCACGGGTCTCGGGTTGGCGCTCGTGCGCGGCCTTGTCGAACGCATGGGCGCGCGAGTGACGGGGGAAAACATGCCGGACGGCGGCTTCGCCGTCACCATCGCGTTTGCTCCGGCACCGACACAAGCTTCACCGCCGGCACGGTAGTCCGCGACCGCGCGCAGAAACGCGCCAGGCCTCCGAGTCGCCACGAACGACGCCGCATCCCGATTCACTTGTCGGCGCCGCTCAGCAGGAACTTCCCGACGCCCGACACGACGGGCTTCTCCGGCGACTCCTGCCACGCGACGACATGGACCACCGCAATGCGCCGCCCGAGCTTGAAGATGTTCGCCCGGGCCCGCGTTGTCGCCGGACCCGCCGACCGCAGGTAGTCGACCGCGAAGTTGATCGGCTTGGGCAACCGTGCGACGCCGCTCTCGTCGATCAGTCGCAGCGTTGCCGTCAGCTCGAGAAACGCGCCCAGCACGCCGCCGTGGATCGCCGGCAGGCGCGGATTGCCGACCAGGTCCGGCTTGAAGGGCAGCACGCACACGAAGCCGTCTTCGGTGCGATCGATCGTGACGCCGAGAAAGCCGGCGTACGGTATCGCGGCGAGCACGCGGCTCACGACTTCTCCCCCTGCACCGGCGCTTCGACCACCCGATCGAACGCACTGCCGAAGGCATGGGCGCCGAGCATGAACGTGCCCAGGCAGCTCGCGAACGGGTCGCCGACCTCGTGCTCGTACGCCACCACCCGCACGAAGGCCACGCTCCGTGTCGTTCGATAACACTCGGCCCGCGCGTAGAGGTCGCAGCCGGGTTTGGCGGCGCGCAAGTAGTCGACTCGCAAGTCGACGGTCGCAATGGCCCGCATGGTTTCGAGCGAACAGGCCACGGCAATCCCGCACGCCTGATCGATCAATGTGGTGATGACGCCGCCGAAGATCACCTTGCGCAGCGGATCGCCGACGAGATGCTCCTGGTAAGGCAGCATCAGGACCGCAAACCGCGGTCCGGTTTCGATCACCTTCATGCCGAGCGCGGCGGCGTGCGGTACGTAGCCGATCATCTCGTCGCGGCCGGGTCCAAAGATCGACGCAAGCGCGTAGGTCTGGGAGTCGGACATCGCCACGGATTGTACTCGGCGCGCAGTGCCGACCCAAGCCGGGTTACCGGCTTACGGCCGAACGACTCCGATCGCCTGTTCGGCCAGTACGGTCGCGTTGCGCGCGGTCAGCGCGTAGATCGTCAGTTGCGGATTGACGCCGAGGCTGGTGGGTAACACCGACCCGTCGAAGACACAGAGGTTGCGCACCTGGTGGTGGCGGCCGAACGGGTCGACGACCGCGGTCCGCGGATCGGGTCCCATCGCGCAGCCGCCCAGCGGATGCGTCGAATTCAGGAACACGTTGGGCGAACGCAGGGGCAGGTTTCCGATCTCCGTGCGGGCCTCCTGCCAGCTCCGGTACCACGCGGCGTCGCTGCACGCGGGGTGTACGCTCGAGGCGCCGGCGGCGAACTGACATTCGGCCATCGCCAGATACGAGCTGCGCACCCCGTCCCAGAACCAATCGTTGAGCCGATAGTCGAGCACGCCATCGCCGTCGTCGCCGAGCGCTACCGTTCCCCCTTCGCTCTCCGGGTGAAAGCCGTCGCGGATCTGCGAAACCAGGACGTGCAGGTAGCGGAACTGCCGCGCGAAGTCGGCCATCTCGGCGCCGATCGCCTTCCAGAAGTTCATGCTGACGACGGGCTGTGCGCCCGCCGCCTCCATGTTGAACCCGGCGCGCCCGTCGACACCGTCGCGCCAGGTGAGCTGATCCATGTAAATCGATTGCTGCACTCCGGCGAACCCGTCGACCAGTTCCGGCATCATCGCCAACGAGTAGTTGTGTGTCTGCAGGAACGTACGTTTGCCGGCCCGTCGGTACGGATCGGGCACCTGCGAACGGAGCAGCAGGGCGGGGCTGTTGATGGCCCCGGCCGCCACCACCACCCACGGGGCGTGCAGGCGCACTCGACGGCCGGTCGGCCGCACGCCGCTGCCGTCCAGCGCCAGCCCCTCCACCGCGGTCGCTCGATCGCCGGCAAGGCGAAGACGGTCGACCCGTACTCTTGTGACCAGGGCCGCGCCGCGGTCGAGCGCGGCGGGAATGGCGGTCACGTCCATGCTCTGCTTGGCCCCCGTCGGACAGCCGAGCCCGCAGTAGCCAAGGTTCGCGCAGCCGCTAACGTTGCGGCGAATTGCCCCGTGGCGCCACCCCAGTCGCTCCGCACCCCGAGCGAGAAGTCGATTGCTGAGGTTGTGCCGGGTCCACGGGGCGACCTGCAGCCGTTCCTCCAGCCGCGCGAACCACGGTGCCAGTTCGTCCACGCCGAGGCCGGCAATTCCAAGGCGCTCGCGCCAGTACCGCAGCGTCGGTTCGGGCGTCCGGAACGTGCTCGTCCAATTGACCGTCGTCGAGCCACCGACCGTCCGGCCCTGCACGACGGCAATCGCCCCATCCCGGGTCGGCCGCACGCCGCCGTCCCGATAGAGGCGCGCCAGCGCGGGAACTTCCCGCAGCGTGAACTCCGCCGGTGTCCGATAGGCGCCCTGTTCGACCATCACGATGCGCATCCCGGCGGCGGACAGGATGTCGGCGGTGACGCCGCCCCCGGCGCCCGTCCCGATCACAACGACGTCCCCGGCAAGCTCGAGGTCCCCATCGAGACGGCTACCGTCGTATATCTCGCGTTGGCTCATACCTGACCACCGAAGTTATCCGGTCGCTGGATCGGCGGGCCGGGATACCCGATGGCCGGCCAGGCGGCCGGCTGATCGAACCAGGCGAGCACCGCCATCGACTGGAGGAAGACGTACACACGGCGCAACAAGTCGAACCGGCTATCGCGCGCCGAGCGCAGGAACGCGGCGATCGTCTCCGGCGACATGTCGCGCCAGTTGCTCACCGTGCCCACGAGGATCACGCGCGCCGGCCAGAGGTCGAGCATCCGAAAGACGTTCGCGGCTTCCGCCTGCAACGGCAACGAGAGACTGGCCACGTAGGCATCGAGCGTGGCCACACCGGCATCGAGGGCGCGGGTGCGTTCCGGTTCCGTCGCCGGCAGCAGCGAACCCAGGACCACCGGCATGATCGCTCGGACGATGTCCGCACCGGCCGCCGGCAGCGCAACTCGGGAAGCGGCGGCCACGGCTGCCGGCGCCCGTCGGGCAGCAAGACCGACTATCCCGCCGGCCCAGACGACGGCGGAACCGAACAAGCCTGCCTGCAGGAGGCCGCGGCGCGTCAGGAGTGTCGGACGATCCATTGCCGGCGATCGCGCTACGCCGCCGCCGAGGCGTTGCGGCCGAGGTAGGACAATGCCTCCAGCACGGCCCGGCGGGCGCCCTCGTCGCCGAGCGCCGCCAGGGTTTCGCTCACCAGGGCGCGGTAGAACTCGACTTCGCGCCGGAAGGCCGTCTCGCCCTTGCGGGTAAGCTGCAGCACCGTGGCCCGGCGATCGCTCGGATGCCGTTCGCGCCGAATGAACCCCTGATCTTCGAGCCGGTCGACCATACCCGTCATGGTCGACGGGGTCAGGCCGAGTTGCTGGCCGAGGGCGGCGATAGGCCGGCCGCCGCCGAGACCGAGGGCCTGGATAACCAGTCGTTGTCTGACATTGAGTTCCAGGGTCGCGCGCTCCGGCGTGCCGGCCGTCGCAAGATGAATGAGACGCATGATGGCCAGGGCTTGCTGTTCGTTGGCGTGATCCGGGGGGGTCTTCGGTGCGTTCTTCATGAATCGCTCGCTACCGCGGGGGGCGGTCCCTGCTCCGCGTACAGCGCGTCGATCGCCGCCGCGTACTTGTCCGCGATCGGGCGGCGCCGCGTCTTACCGGTCGGTGTCAGCTCGTCGCCCCCGAGTGTCCAGGTTTCGTCGAGGATCCGGTAGCGCTTGATCTGCTCGACCCGCGCAAGTTTGGCGTTGCCGCGGGCCACGGCTTCGGCCACTGCCCCGACGATCTCGGGGTCCGTGGCGGCGCGGCCGCCCGCGGCGCCGGTATCCAGGGTTATCAAGGCGACGTTGTACGGCCGGCGGTCGCCGAAGACGACGACGTGACCGATCCACGGGCACTCCGACTTGATCGCCGCCTCGATTGCCGCCGGCGACATGTTCTTGCCCGCGGCGTTGATGATGATGTCCTTCTTGCGGTCGACGATGGTCAGATAGCCGTCGGCGTCGAAGCGGCCGACGTCGCCGGTGTGCAGCCAGCCGGCGGCGTCGATCGCCGCCGCCGTCGCCTGCGGATCCCCGCGGTAACCCTTCATCAGCACCGGCCCGCGCACCAGCAGTTCGCCGTCATCCGCGAGCCGCATCTCGATTCCCGGCAGCGGTTTGCCGACCGTTCCCGGCCGAATCCCGCCGGGCGGGTTGATCGTGCTGTTGCCGGTGCACTCCGAAGCTCCCCACATTTCGACGATGTCGATACCGACGGCGCCAAAGAACTCCAGTACGTCGACCGGCATCGGGGCCGCACCGACGCCGAAGAACTCGCACCGATCGAGGCCGAGCATCGCCCGCAGTTTGGCAAAGACCCGTTCGTCGGCGGCACGCCAACGTCGTTCGAGCGCCTCGGGCACATGGCCGGCGCGGCGCGCCCGCACACGTTCCACACCGATCGCCAGAGCCTCCGAAAACCGCTGCCGCCGTTCGGCGTCGCCGGCCAGCCCGCTCTCGATCGCAGCCTTGAGCTTCTCCCAGATGCGCGGCACCCCGCCCCATCCGGTCGGGCGCACGTCGGCGGAACAGGCAAAGAGCTGGGCGGCGTCGGGCAGGCAATACACCGTCTGGCCGGAGAGCATCGGGAAGTACTGGTTGTTCCAGCGGTCGGCGATGTGCGCGCGGGGCAGGAAGCTGATGGTACGGCCGCCGGGCCGCAGGGGGTAGACCGCATCGAACGCGCACAGCTTCGCCAGCATGTTGCGATGCGTGAGTTCGACGCACTTCGGCGCACCGGTAGAGCCCGACGTAAAGATGAGGGTCAACACGTCCTCGGGCTCCACCTTGCGCCACGTCGAATCGAAATCGAACGAGGCCGCGGCCGCGTGCTCGACGTCGGCTATCGACAGCACGCTGGCCGGCGCCGCGCCGTCGACGACAATGACGTGCGTCACCGCCGGCACACGTTCGCGCAGTGTAAGCGCCCGTCCGAGATAGGCCTGCTCGGTCACCAGCACGCGGCCACCGGCAATCTCGAGCGCCGCGGCCATCTGGGCCGGCGCCGACGTGTTGTACAGCGACCACCCCGGCGCACCCAGGTGCATGGCCGCCGTATCGAAGAGATGAAATTCGGGCCGGTTCGCGAGCAGCGTCGCTACCGGCTCGCCGCCGGCCACGCCGAGTCCGGCCAGGCCCGCCGCCAGCCGCCGCACCGTGGCGGCGTAGTCTTCCCATGTCCATTGACGCTCGCTGCCGAACAGACACAACGCGGGCCGCGAGGCCCACGCCGCCGCGGTGAGCTGAAAAGCCTCGCACATGGTCGCCGCGGCGAACGCCGCCGGGCGGGACGACGCGGTCATCGTGCTAGCCCGGCAGACGCTGATCGAAGCGGCGACCGAACACGGCGGAGGCGACGATCAGGCGCTGAATCTGCAGCGTACCCCCGGCTATCGGCCAGCCCCGACTGTCGCGCAGCATACGTTCGACCGGGTACTCGGCGCTGTACCCGACGGCGCCGAGGATCTCCATCGCCTTGTCGGTAACGAACTTCGCGGTCTCGTTGGCGAACAACTTCGCCATCGAGGTCTCCTTCATGCCGGCGACCCCCTGACCCGCATTGGCCGCCGCCCGGTACACCAGCAGGCGCGCCGCTTCCACCCGCGTCGCCATGTCCGCGACCATTTCCTGAATGACGCCGCGTTCGCAGATCGGCCGCCCGAAGGTCTTACGTTCCAGCGCGTATCCGGCGGCGACCTCGAGCGCTCCGGTGGCAATGCCGAGGGCCATCGTCGCATTCCCGCAACGCTCGATGTTAAAGCAGTCCATCAGCGTCCCGAAGCCGCCCGCCGGAACGACCAGGTTCTCCTCCGGCACGATGCAGTCCTCGAAGAACAACGCGCTGCTCGGGAAGCCGCGCAGGCCCATGTAACGCTCCTGCGGACCGCAGGTGAAACCCGGCGTCCCCTTCTCGACGAGAATGCCGGCAATGCCCTTCGGGCCGGGCCGGTCGCCCATGCGGCAATACACGAGATAGGCGCGGCTATGTCCGCCCCCCGTGCACCATGCCTTCGCGCCGTCGATCTTGTATCCGCCCTCGACTTTCTCGGCCCTGGTCCGCAGGTCGGTAAGTGCGCTGCCGGCTTCCGGCTCGCTCATCCCGATCGAGATCTCGACCTCGCCGCGGCATACCGCCGGCAACCAGCGTCGCTTCTGCGCCTCGGTGCCGAAGCGCTCGACGACACGGACCGGACCGACGCTGCTCTCGAACACGCCGGCCGCGCACAGGGGCGACACCCGCGCCAGGTGCTCGATGCACAACACGGCATCGAGGAGCTCGCGTCCCCCGCCGCCGTACTGCTCCGGCAGAGTGAGACCGTACAAACCGAGCGCGATCAGCTTCTCCTCGAAGCTGCGTTCCGGGACTCGGTTCTCGCGATCCCACACGGCAGCCAGGGGCGCGCACTCCTTGTCCGCAAAGGTCCTGACCATGGCCTGCAAGGCGAGCTGTTCGTCAGTAAGTCGAAAATCCATCCGGACGTTCCCATCCCTTGACAGATAGTTGGGTTTTCGTAATTTCTGCCTTTCGCAATGTCAAGCGAACTTCCTCCCATGTTGCTGGTGGTGAACCCGACCAGTGGGGCTCCGGCGGCGGCAACTTCTCTTCGCGGGGTCGTCGACGGACTGGCCGGCCGCACCGTGGGTTTCTTCAGCAACAACAAGCCCAACGCCGCGGCGGTCCTCGAACGTATCGAAGAGCTGCTGACCGCCCGCTTCGGGATCGTCGGCCGGCGTTACGTCAAGTTCGTCCCGTCGCTTGCGGCCGATGCCGGGCTCCTGGATGAAATCGCCCGCGACTGCGACGCCGCGGTCGTCGCCGGTTTCGATTGAGGGTCGTGCTCGTCGTGGAGTTGCCACGACATGATCGAGCTGGCGACGCGGGGGCTGCCCGTCGTCGGCCTCGCCACGGACCAGTTCGACCGCTTCTCGCGCGAGGTGCTGCGCCAGCGCAACACCGGCGATCTACCGCTGGTGGTCATACGGCATCCGCTGGGCGGTATTCCGGCGCAGGATGCCCAGGAGAAAGTCACGCCCGCGGTCGTCGACGCCGTCATCAGCGCGCTCACCCTGCCCGACACCTGCATGGCGGAGAGCGCATGATCGCCCGCCCCCGGCCGGGTTCGGACGCGATCGTTCTGCGTCTCGACGGCGACGAGCACGAGGTCGCCGAGCAGTTCCTCGCCTGGGGATGGACCGACGGTTTGCCGATTGTGGTACCGACGGTCGAGCGGGTCGAGCGCATGTGCGCCGGTTCCGCATCCGGCGCCGATCGCGTTCTCGGTCACCTCGCGCCGCGCGGGGCGCCGCTGACCGTCCGTCACCTGGCCGCAAACGCCGTCATGGCCGGATGCCTGCCCGGCTATATGCCCGTCCTCGAAGCGGCCGTCGCCGCCATGCAGGAGGACATGTTCAACCTCTTCGGCATGCAGACGACCACCCATCCCTGCGCGCTGCTGATCGTCGTCCACGGACCCATCGCCGAAGCTCTCGAAATGAATAGCGGCGCCGGGTGTTTCGGTCCGGGCAACCGCGCCAACGCGACCATCGGTCGTGCCGTGCGGCTGCTCATGACGAATGTCGGCGGCGCCCTGCCCGGCGACACCGACCGGGCCACACAGGGTTCGCCGGCAAAGTACACCTGGTGTTTCGCGGAGGACGAAGCCGCCAGCCCGTGGCCGCCGTACCGGACGCTGTTCGGCATCGCGGGCGACGACAGTGCCGTGACCGTCGCCGCGGTCGAGGGCCCGCACAACATCAACGATCACGGCTCCGACAGCGGCGAGGACATCCTGCGCACGGTCGCCGGCACGATGACGACGGTCGGATCGAACACCCTCTATCGCGGGGGCGACCACTTCGTCGTGTTTGGGCCCGAGCACGCCGCCGCCATCGCCGGCTCCGGATTCGCGCGGGCCGGCGTGCAGGCCTTCCTTTACGAGCAGGCGCGCGTGCCCGTCGATCGCATCCCGCCCAGGAAGCTCGCCGAAGCGGCGAGTTGGGGGGATTACGCGGGGCTATTGGAAGAATGGGGCGGCCGCATCCCGCTGGCTCGCGCGCCCGAGGAGATCCGCATCCTTGTCGCCGGCGGCGCGGGCAAGCACTCGTCGTGGATTCCGACTTTCGGACCCACCTACAGCCAGACCCGCCGCATCGCGGCGACCTCGTCGCGTTCCGAGCAGGCGGCAGGCCGGGCGGGCAAGGGCCCGACGCCGCAACCGGCGCCGTAGCGAAGAACGCCCGTGGCCAGTGTTGCAGTCACCCTGGTTACCGGTGCGAACGGCTTTCTCGGCCGGCACCTGGTCGCGGAACTCGTCGCGCAGGGCACCAGGGTGCGGGCCGCCGTACTGCCGTCGGACGATGCACACGGGCTCCTCGGGTATGGGGTCGAGGTGGTCCGCGCCGACCTGACCCGGGTGGAAACGCTCCCGCCGCTGTTCGACGGCGGAGTCGAGACAGTCTTCCATCTCGGCGCGATCTGTAACTTCTCGACCCCTTATGCGGTCCTCCGCCGCGTTAACGTCGACGGCGTCGACGCCATCGCCAGACTGGCGCACGCCGCCGGCGTCCGGGTCTTCGTGCACATGAGTTCGACGAGCGTCTACGGCCCGTACCGGGGAGTGCCGTTCGTCGAGGACTCGCCGCGGCAGCCGCAGGACGATTACGGCCGCAGCAAGCGCGACGGCGAAGACATCGTATGGCAACGCGAGCGCAAGGGCCTGCCGGCCGTCATCCTGCGACCGTGCACGGTGTACGGTCCGGGTTGCACCGACGGGGCGGGCAAGGCGTTCTCGCGTCCGACGGCAATCGCAGCGATTCCCGGCACCGGGCGGCAGCGCCTCGCCAACGTCCGCGTCGAGGATGTTGCCGGAGCGGCCGTGTACCTGTCGACCCGCGCGGAAGCCTGCGGGCGTGCCTTCAACGTCGCCGACGACAGTCGCCCGACTCTCGGGGAGGCGCTGGCCCTCGCCGCGCAGGCGTTCGGGCGCCGCGCTCCGCGGCACCACCTCCCTCTGGCACTGGTGCGGGCGGCGGCAGCCGTGCAGGGCGTTGTCGCCCGGCGTCGACGGGCCATCCCGGATCTCGAGTCGGACGCCGTGCGTTACCTGAGCGGCGACTACATCGTCGACAACGCCAGGCTGAAGGCGACCGGGTATAGCCTGCGCCACCCGGATTTCGCGGCATCGATGCAGGAGCTGGGGCGCCGACTCGCGGGCGGCGATTTCGCTCGCGTGTGAGCCAACGGAGGTACCCATGCAACAGGTGGTGGTCATCACGGGCGTGGCGCAGGGGATGGGGCGCGAGGTGGCGCTGCGGCTGGCGGTCGGCGGGGACGTGGTCGCGGGCTTCGATGTCGATGCCGCGGGCATCGCATCCTTAGGGGCTGAGTTGCGCGCGCGGGGCGGTGCGCCGGTGCTGGCGACTCTGGACGTCTGCGATCGGCCCGGCATTCTTGCGTTTCGCGACGCGGTGCTGAAGGCGCACGGGCACGTCGATACGGTGCTCTCCAACGTCGGCATCGGGTTCTTCGGCCCATTCGAGGAGGTCGACCTCGAGCGGGCCAGCCGTTGCCTGGAAATCAACGTCATGGGCACGGCAGCGATCCTGCAGGCGTTTCTCCCGGGCATGCGCGAACGCCGGCGCGGCAAGCTGATCGCCGTCTCGTCGCTCGTGGGCCAGATCCCGTTCCCATTCGAGTCGATCTATTCGGCGACGAAGTTCGCCGTCGAAGGGCTGGTACTCTCGTTGCGGTACGAGGTGGAGCCGTTCGGGATTCGGGTCGCTCTCATCGAGCCGTCGCAGGTCTCGACGCATTTCGCGGCCAAGATCCACGTTCTGCCCCCGGAGGGCTCGCCCTATCTGGAACGGGTGCGGCGTTTCATCGCCCGCGACGAGGAGCTGATCCGAACGGCGATCGACCCGGCGAGCGCGGCCGAGAGGATCGTGCAGATCGTGCGCAGCCCCGCCCCGGGGCTGCACAACACGCTGGACGCGAAAAGCAGGGTATTTATGGCGCTCAACCGCTATCTTCCGCGCGCGCTGCGCGACGCGATCCTGTTGCGCCAGATGGATATCGCCTGACTCCGAAACCGCCCGGCCAGCGGACGCCCTCAACTCGTCGAGGAGCGCGCCCGGCCGAGGATCCCGACGCCGCCGAGAACCAGAACAAGCGCACCAAGAAACAGCGTCGACATCGCCGGTGCAGGCGTCGGCACGGCAACGAGCACGGCCGGACCCACCAGGCTGTTGCAGGTGTCGACCGCGTAGATCCGCTGGCCGGGGATTAGCGGCGGCGACACGGTAACGACGAAGTGTCCCTGCGCGTCCGCGTCGCCGGTGCCGATGGGGGTGTCGGTTGCCGGGTCGCAGATTTCGTCGGTGCCGCAGTCATAGATCGTGATGCAGTGATTGCCCGGGGTCGCGTTGGGGATACTGCTGCCCGAAACCGTCGTGGACCCTGTCTCCGCGCCCCCGGTGATCTGCGGTGGGGGCGGCGTCGGAGTCGGGGTGATTGTTGCCGTTGAAGTAGGAGTGCGGGTAAGCGTGGGAGTCGACGTCGACGTCCGCGTCGGCGTCTGGGAGGGGGTCGAAGTTATCGTCGGGGTGCCGCTTGCGGTTCTCGTCGGGGTCTGTGTGGGTGACGACGTTGGGCTATTAGTCACCGTTATCGTTGGGCTCACCGTCGGCGTGCCCGTGGTTGTGCCGGTCGGTGTCTGAGTCGGGCTGAGGGTTGGCGATCCGGTGGCCGTCACCGTCGGGGTGTTGGTCGGCGTGCCGCTCGGCGTCGGCGCGACCGTCGGGGCCTCGGTGGGAGTTAAGGTGGGCGGCTGGGTCGGTCCGGGCGTCGGTGTATCGGTTGGCAATGGGCTTATTGTCGGCGTATCCGTCGGCCGCTCGGTGGGGGGTAGGGTCGGGGTTTCGGTCGGCACCGGCGTCGGTGTCACCGTGGGCGTGTCGGTGGGGCTGGAGGTGACCGTCGGCGTGGGAACGACGGGCGGATTACCCGCGCAGCCACCCGCGCAGGTGCCGCCGACGGCGAAGTCGTTCATCGTGCAGTAGTACGGCGGCTGGGAGCAGGCCGTCGTGCAGGCATCGAAGTCCACCGCGTCCGTACACACCGGCGACGGAACTTGCTCGCACCCCTTACAGTAACAGCAGCCGAGCGTGTCGGCGGCCCGCGCATGCCCAGCCGCAGCCATCGACAGCAGCGCCAGCGCGAGAAGCCACACGGCGCCCTGGGGCCTGCCTACCCTGAGGCTTAGCATGCTCCACCTCCACCGCTTCGCGTCGTCGAACATATGTGCCGGCACTTACTGCCCGATTCTCGAGGGAATGCAAATCATTTTTGGCGATTTGACCATCACCTGAGGGGAACCAATGCGGTTGCGCACCTGGACGCTCCGGCTCTCGAACCTTGGCGAATTGTCGCCGAGTTCGTAGCAGAGGAGCTTGTCGTATGGGTTCCGTACGGGCACCGGCGTCTTGCTCGGCTCCTCCACCTTAACGGGATCGCAGAAAAAAGCCGGCTTCGCGCCAGCGCTGGTGAAGGTCTCGACATCGCCGAAGTGGACGTCGGTGAGTTTGGCGCCGAAGCGGATTTCCGAGGCCTTCGCCTTGTAGCATCGGAAATGATCGATGGCGTAGTCCGCCGGGATTGTCGGGGTCAAAGTGGGCGTCGAGGTGGGCACGCGTGTGGGTGCATAAGTCACACAGCGATCGTTGATACACGCCGCTTCGGCGATCGGCGTCCCGTGCGGAACGTGTTTGATGCAGTTAGGGGGCGAGGAAGTCACTTCCCAGGGATCGAGCTCGTCGCAGTTCGTCTGATACTGGCAGCACCATCTCGTGGTCGGGGTGGGGATGGGCGTGGGGGTCACCGTCGGCGTCACGGTCGGCGTAAGGGTCGGGATCGGCGCGTGCGACGCACAGCCGCCCCCGCAGGATTGATTGGTACCGAACTGCGGTTGACAGCCGAAGGCGTGCTGTCGGCAGAAACTCACGCAGGCAGAGAAGCTCACCGCGTCGAAGCAAAACGGCTCCGGCTGATACGCTCCGCAGCCCGCGCAGAAACAACATCCCGACTGGGCCAGGGCGACACCCGGCAAGCTGTTCAATGCACCCGCAACGACAACGGTCACGAGGATCTTCGCGATGCTCCCGCGGACACCCCTCCCGCCACCCGGAAACCCGGGCGCCAGGCTATTCGATCGACCGGCCGTATTCCCGAACATACCACCCCCTGCGTTTCATCCAACCGGCACGCGCCCCCACCCTTGCCACTCCACTGATCGCGCCGTAAACGTGGCCGCACGGGCCTCGGTTCATCTGTCCGTAACAGACCCGCAATCGCAATGTCAACGCAATTTCTTGCCGCTGTCGGAGGTGAGTCAGAATCCCCGGGGCGCCGGCATCCGAAGACTCCGTGTTCTCAGCCGTATGCTCGGCCCTTCCACCCGGCGCCCGCACCGCGGTGATGACGCCAGGCAGACGACACCGTCATGCCGGCGTAGAGCGCCGCCGCCACCGGCAACATGAGCGCCCACGGCCGCGACACACCGAGGTACTCGACCATCGGCAGATATGTGCGCACCATCGCGGCATAGCCGAGCAACCCGAACAGGCGCATCGCCCCTTGGCCGCACAGCAGTGCCGCCGGCGGCACGAAGAACACCAGCGCCAGACCGGCGACACACCCGACCAGTGCCAGCGGATTGCGCCCGAGCTGGGTGTACGCCGTTCGCGCCACCATGCCCCACACACCGGCGAGGGTGTCATAACCGCGGATCGAATTGACCCCCGCGTCGTAACCGAGCCACAACCTCGCCCCCACTGCCTTGCACGCCCGCGCCAGCGATACGTCGTCAATGACGGCGTCGCGCACGGCCCCCAACCCCCCGATCCGGTCGAGGACCTCGGTACGGATCAACATGCACCCGCCTGCCGCCGCGGCCGTCGCCGCCCGTTCGTCCGCGACCCGCGCAAACGAATAAATACCCGCGAAGAAGTACGTGAAAGCCGGGATCAGCAGCCGCTCCCAGCCGGTTTCACAGCGCAGCCGCGCCATCACCGAAACGAAATCGCGCCGTTCGTGAGCGGCGGTCGTTAGCAGCCGCTCCAGCACTTCCGGCTCGTGGCGGATGTCGGCGTCGGTCAACCACACCCACTCGGGCCGTAATGCCCTGGCCGCTTCGAAACCGTACTGTTGCGCCCAGACCTTACCCGTCCACCCCGCCGGCAACGGGGGTGGCGTCATGACGTGGAGCCGCTCCGAGGCCCCGGTCGCCGCCGCCAGACGACGCGCCACGTCCGCCGTCCCGTCGGCGGAATGGTCGTCGACCAGGACTACCTGCAAAGTCCCGTTTCCCTGTTGCAACAACTGCGGCAGCGTCAGCGGCAACTCCGCCGCCTCGTTGCGTGCCGGCACGATCGCCACCACGCGCGCCGGCGCTACCCCGTCCTGCGGCGCGCTCAACCGCGGCGCGATGAACCAGCGCCGCCCCCGCAGCGCATAAACGCTCCAGACCAGTGCCGCCACCACGACGATCCGAACCATCCCCGTGTCTCCGCTCCCGCCCCCGCCCGCCTCGGCGAACCGGGTTCACTTGAAGTGGTCGATCGCCGCCCAGACGTCCTCGTCCGGCGGGTCCTCGTCGTCGTCGCGCCGCCGCTTCGGCGTCTCTCGATCCGTCGACCTGACGGACCGCAGCAGGAACACCACCAGACCGATCACCACCAGCAGCCAGAGCAGCCTCACCGCAGCCCTCGGCAGGTCAACATCCGGCCCCGATCAATAGCACTTCACGTCGGTGCGGCTGCTGGATACGCGCCACGAGCACGTGCCCACGCTGGTCCGGAACAACGTGCCGCACGCATCGCCGATGGTCACGCTCAACGGCGGCGTCACCACCGGGGCCGTGGTACCCGCCTGCGGGATGCGCACCTTGCCAATCACGGTAGCGCGGCCGCCTTCGCCGAACACGAAACGCAGGCGGTCCTTGTCGCGATACGTGTCGTGCCCACCCGGGCAGCCGCCCGCGTTCACCCCCGGCGCCGTCAGCGTCCTGGCGAGCACGAGTCCGGCCGCATCGCTAACCGTCACCGCCACCGGCGGCTCCGACACCAGTTCGCCGTCGCCCGCCAGGCCGCACGCCGGGATGGCCGGGCAGTTCGTCGCCGACACGGCCAGTCGGATCGCCCCGGGGTCCTTCGCGGTCCACGTCACGAGCAACTTCTTCGCACCGGCGCAAAGCTCCGGAACTGCTCTTGCCGTACACGTCGGCGTCGGGGTCGCCGTCGGCAGTCCCGGCGTGGGCGTCGGGGTCTGAGCCGCCGCAGGCATGCCTGTGAGCAGCACCGCCACGGCCAGCCACCACATCTTCTCGTCCATTGCTGTGCGCATGAAATCCCCTCCTGAACTCCTCGCCGCACGCTACCACTCCTGAATCGTCGGGAAAAGGACCTTGCACGGCCCACCATGCCGGGCAACGCCGACTTGCACGCTCCTTTCTCTACCCTCCGGGTCCGGAACGTGGCACAAGTGCCGGTAACACTCCCTCCGAAAGGAACCGAACCGTGGCCGGAGACAGCATCGACAGCCTGCACACACGCCGCACCCTGACCGTGGAAGGGCACGCATACTCTTACTTCAGCCTCGAGGCCGCCGCGGCAGCCGGCCTCGGCGACGTGAGTCGCCTCCCCTACTCGCTCAAGGTGCTCCTGGAAAATCTGCTGCGCCACGAGAACGGGTGCACTGTCGACCTCGACCAGATCAAGGCCGTCGCCGCGTGGCTGAGCAACCGGCGATCGGAGCGCGAAATCGCTTTCTTCCCGGCGCGCGTGCTCATGCAGGACTTCACCGGCGTTCCCGCCGTGGTCGACCTCGCCGCCATGCGCGACGCCATCGCCGCTCTCGGCGGCGATCCGCGCCGCATCAACCCCATCAAGCCCGTCGATCTGGTGATCGATCACTCGGTCATGGTCGACGCCTTCGGCAATTCGCAGGCCTTCGCGCGCAACGTCGAACTGGAATTCGCCCGCAACGGCGAACGTTACGCTTTCCTGCGCTGGGGCCAGCAAGCCTTCGACAACTTCCGGGTCGTGCCCCCCGGCACCGGGATATGCCACCAGGTGAATCTCGAGTACCTCGCGCAGGTGGTGTGGACCGACGCCGGCAACGGGAGTCCGACCGCGTACCCCGACACGGTTCTCGGCACGGACAGTCATACGACGATGATCAACGGCCTCGCCGTGCTCGGCTGGGGCGTCGGCGGCATCGAGGCGGAAGCGGCCATGCTGGGCCAGCCGCTTTCCATGCTGGTTCCCGAGGTAGTGGGCTTCAAGCTGCACGGCCTCCTCAAGGAGGGGGCAACCGCCACCGACATAGTGCTCACCGTAACCCAGATGCTGCGCGCCCACGGGGTGGTGGGGAAGTTCGTCGAGTTCTTCGGACCCGGCCTCGATCAGCTCTCGCTTCCGGACCGCGCCACCATCGCCAACATGGCTCCGGAGTACGGCGCCACCTGCGGCTTCTTCCCGATCGACGCCGAGACCGTGCGCTTCCTTCGCTTCAGCGGCCGGGCCGCCGCACGCGCCGCTCTCGTCGAAGCATACGCCAAAGCCCAGGGCCTCTGGCGCGGCGCCGACACTCCTGCGCCGGCGTTCAGCGCGACGCTGGAACTCGACCTCGGCAAAGTGGAGCCGTCGATCGCCGGTCCCAGGCGGCCGCAAGACCGCGTGCGCCTCGCCGATGGGGCCGCCGAATTCGAACGCCAACTCCCGGCCATGCTCGGCATCGATCCGACCGCCGAAGACGCACGCCTGCGGCAGCGCGCACCGGTGACGGGAACCGACTACGCCCTGACGCACGGCGACGTGGTCATCGCCGCGATCACCAGTTGCACCAACACCTCGAATCCGTCCGTGATGCTCGCCGCCGGCCTGTTGGCTCGTAACGGCCTGGCGCGCGGACTGCGCGCCAAGCCGTGGGTCAAGACGTCGCTGGCGCCGGGTTCGCAGGTGGTAACGGACTATCTCCGTGCCGCCGGCCTCGATCGAGATCTGGGGGCGCTCGGGTTCGATCTCGTCGGCTACGGGTGTACCACGTGTATCGGCAACTCGGGGCCGCTGCCCGAGCCGGTCGCGCAGGCGGTCGAGGCCGGCGACCTCGTGGTCTGCGCCGTGCTCTCGGGCAATCGCAACTTCGAGGGCCGCGTTCACTCGCAGGTGCGGGCCAACTACCTCGCCTCGCCGCCGCTGGTCGTTGCCTACGCTCTGGCGGGCTCGATTCGTCGCGATCTGACCAGCACCCCGCTCGGCATGGGCGCCGACGGGACGCCCGTTTATCTGCGCGACATCTGGCCGTCCAACCGCGAGATCCGGGAGACCGTCGATCGCGTGCTGTCGGCCGACATGTTCCGCCGTCGCTACGCCGACGTCTTCACGGGCGATCCGCACTGGCAGGCCATCGCCATGTCGGCGGGACTGACGTACGGGTGGGACGGCACCAGCACCTACGTCAAGCGGCCGCCTTACTTCGACGGCATGCCGCCGGCCCCGGGCGCACTCGACGACATTGCCGGCGCCCGTCCCCTGGCAATCCTCGGAGACAGCGTCACGACCGACCACATCTCCCCGGCCGGCAGCATCAAAGCGGACAGCCCCGCCGGCCGGTATCTGATCGAGCACGGCGTGCAGCCGGCAGACTTCAACTCCTACGGTGCGCGGCGCGGGAATCACGAAGTAATGATGCGCGGCACCTTCGCGAACATCCGCTTGCGCAACGAGATGGCCCCCGGCACCACGGGCGGGGTGACGCGGTACATGCCCGACGGGGCGCCGATGAGCATTTACGATGCGGCGATGCGTTACAAAGCCGCGGGCGTACCTCTGGTGGTGGTCGCCGGCAAGGAGTACGGAACGGGATCGTCCCGCGACTGGGCAGCCAAGGGGACCCTCCTGCTCGGCGTGCGCGCCGTTCTGGTCGAGAGCTTCGAGCGGATCCATCGCTCGAACCTCGTCGGCATGGGGGTGCTGCCGCTGCAATTCCGCGACGGCGCGACGCGCCGAACCCTGGGTCTCGACGGCAGCGAGGTCTTCGACATCGCCGGGATCGCCGGCGGCATCACCCCGCGCATGGACGTGAGCGTGCGGATCGCGCGAGCCGACGGCAGGGTCGAAACGATTGTCGTCCGCTGCCGTATCGATACGCTCGACGAGGTCGAGTACTACCGCCACGGCGGCATCCTGCAGTGCGTCTTGCGCACGCTATCCCGCGCGGGATAGCCCGGTTGGCAAACGGGGGGAATCCCAGCGCTGCCGTCCTCGCCCCCATCGACTCGCGGCACCAGCGAAAGCGGCGCGCGGCAAGGCCCTGGGCCGCCAGGCCGCCGCCGGGGCCTTGCCGCGCGTCGTCACCAGTCTAACGGCCCCTCCTCTTCCTCAAGGCGCCACGTTCCTCGCCAGGAATGCCGCCAGCGGCGCCAGTACGTTATTGTCGGAGGTGTCCTCGGCCGTCAGCACGTCCACATGCGCGAAGCCTTCGCTGAGGTGTACCTCGCAACCGCCGGCGACATTCCCGAAGGTCGGAAAGGCCTCGCTTGGTAACGTCGGATCGACCACCCGCGGGGTACCCCCCGAACAACTGGGCGCCGAGCACGGGCCGATGCTTTGCGCAAACGCCACAAAGCGCCCGGGCACCGTAACCAGTCCGTTCGTCGCCCCGAAGCCGATGACTGGAATGCCGATGCTCGCAGCCTGCGTCAGGTTCTCGATGTCGCGCCGTCCCCTGCCCACCGACAGCGCCGTCGAGTCGAGACTTATCGACTGCGAGCAATCCGTGTTCGCCGAACAGGTCGCCCCGACGTTGCCCACCGTGCAAGTGCCCGCCGTACACGTGCCCGACACACTGGTCGTCGACGGGCCGGCAGTCGGATAGTACCAGTCGGTGAAATTGCTTCCGCCGTCGTAGAAAGTCGTAAGAAAGCGATCGAAGCGCGTGACTTCCTTTTCCTGCCCCCAGCGGGCGCTCGTCACTGTCGTCGGGGCCGGTCCGTTGTTGGGAGTTGCCGTCGCCGGGAAGCCCCCCTCCGTCACGTCGAGCCACGTTTGCAATCCGCCTAGCGTCGGCCCCGGGGCACCCACCGACGTCGCCACGAAGGCCGCCACGCCGGCGATGAATCCGTCGTCGTCTACAAACCCACCCAATCCCCCCTGCACGGTCCCACTCGGGAGCACCGACAGTCCCCCCAGGTCGGGCACCACGGCAACGGCGTTATTGCCCGGCGCACCCTGGTCGACCTGCAGGATGATCCGTCCGCCGTCAGGATCGGTAGCCCCTTGAATCGCCACCGGCTCTACCGCCGCGAGTATGCGGGCGTTGAGAAGCGGGTTAACCGCGTACGCCGGCACCGGTTCTGTACACTTCGTCGACGGCAATCCCGCACAGTCCGTCGCCTCGGTCGCAATCGTGCAAGGAGTGGCGCCGTCAACGCAACGTGCGGCGCCGTCGCGAACTGCCCCAAACAGGCCCCCGTCGAACTTGGCTTCGATACGATCCAGCGTATCGGCGGTCAGGGGCGATCCCGCCGTCGATCCGCCCGTGCCCTCGATAAGCACCAGGCCCCGAAGACGAGCGTGGCCCGGGTCGGCGGGACCGATGCCGGACAAGTTGAAGTCCGTCGCCGCATATCGCGCCGCGAAACCCGTTCCCGCCGAGTGGCCTCCGAGGAAGATATTGCCGTTCGGCACGACTGCGGCAGCCGCGGTTACGACCGCGTCTATATCCCGCGTGAAGACGAGATTGGTCCAGTTGGCAAGGAAGGGAACATCGTCGGACGGATTGTAAAAGACCGCCCGCCGGTTCGGACCCGCCGCCAGGACCGGATGCAGTGTGAGACCCAGCTCGGCGCCGAACAACCAGTCGAGTGCGACATCGGCATCGAGCAATCCCTCAGCAAGATCGAGCCCGACGAGGTCCTCGAGCTGGTTGGTGCGGCGATCGAAGGCCCACACCTCCACTACCAGGCCGTGGTCTTCCAGGGCGCGAGGCAGAAGGTTCTCGGCCAGCAGCTTGAAATCGTTGGCACCACCCTCGAAACCTGGAACCAGAATCAGTATCGCTTCCGGCCCGAGCGCCGGGACGTCCCAGTGGAAACGCACGAAGCGCGCGTTGTTGAGGCTGAAGCTCGTGCCGCCGAACTGGGTGATCAGCCTGGGGTTGGTAACGGTAACGCCAGGAGAACCGGGCGTGTTCGGCGGTTGCGCGCCGCTCGGTATGTCCGTGGTCACACCCACCACCGGCGGACACGTGCAGTCCGGATTGCACAGGCCCGGACACGCGCCGAGCAAGCCTTCGCACTGTTCCACCGGCTGTTCCACGCTGCCATTGCCGCAGACCGCGCACTGGCAGTTGCCCAGACATTTCCCCGGGCAAGCGGCGTCGGCCGCGCCGTCGCACTGCTCGCGTCCGCTCTGAACCGTTCCGTTCCCGCAACTGCCGCAGGCCCCGGAATCAGCAGTGGTAATCAATAGATCTCCGTCCGAATCCGCCGCATCGATGCAAAAGTCGAAACTCGGGCAGGCAATCCGAGTCTCGTCCACCCGGCGCTGGACACACGCACCGGCCTTCTGGATACCGCAGGAAACGCGGCCCGATGCGGCACGCTTCCGCACACAGGCAACGAACTCGTTCCCGGGCGTGGACGGGTACCCGCACGTCGACTTGCGCACCATGCGACGCAATTCGGCGGCACATTGATGGCGCACTGCGGTCGCCGCCCTTTGGGCGCCAATCACCCCACGGGCACAGCGCAGATACGTTCCGCGGTCACCAGCGCCGGCACACGGACAGGCCGCCTCGATCGCGGCCCGCGCCGCGGCAACCTCCGCCGCGTCACCGGCTCCGGTAGCTCCGCTCACCGCCGAGCTCCCGGTCAGACATCGGTCCGCAGCGTACGCGGCCAACGGCGCGCCGATCCCTATCGACAGCACCATCGCCAGTACCGGTGCCCACGGCAGCGGTCTTACATCGGTCATGACTTTCTCCCTTCGGCAAACGCCACGACGGCTCGCCTTCCCACGCGGGCAACGAACGCACTCGGCTCTGCCGCCCGTCCTTCGATCAAATTACGGCTGACTGCTCTCGACCATACGGGGCAGACGCGGGTGGGTCAACGAGTTCGTCCAGCGTTTTCTGTAGCCGACAAGCCGCGGTGCGGGCTTTGCCTTCGAACCCGGCGACGCGCTATGCACAGCCGATGCCGGTTTCCATGCGGCGCCATGGAGGGACGTGATGGAGGCGAGGCCTGCCGACCCGAGCCTGGCGGGTTCGCTGCGCGCCCTCCGCGACGCTCTCGATCCGCTGTCACCCGGGCTCCCCGAAGCCGCGGCAGCAATCGATCTCCTGCAGCGCGACCTCCTGCCCCGCACGGCGGGGGGCGAACCTTACCTGGTGGTTGGCATCGTCGGACCCAACAACGCCGGCAAGTCCGCCCTGCTCAACGCCCTGGTCGGACGGGACGTCAGTCCGTCGCTGCCCGCCGGTGGGGTAACGCGCCGCCTCGTGGGCGCAGCACACCCGGACCTCCTTCGACGACTCACGACCGAGCCCGCACTGGCGCGCTTTCGCTTCCGGCCCGTCCCGCCGGGCGCAACGACAACCGTGGCAGATGTCGCGGTCGGAGCGGACCCGACGGAGCTGCTGGTGGCCACCGAACCGGGCCTGCCGCCGACCTTGCTCCCGATCGACGCCCCTGACTTCGACAGCATACTGGCGGACAACCGGCTGGTGAGCGAGTCGTTACTTGCCGTCGCCGACCTGATCGTCGCCGTCGTCACGCGACATTCCTATCAAAACCGCGAGGTGGTCCTGTTTCTCGAGCGCTGGCTGGCGCACGGGCGCCCCTGGCTGCTGGTCTACAACGAATCCATAGACGACGACGTCACCCGAGCCCATGCCGCCAAACTGGCTGCCGATCTCGGCACGGCGCCGCTCGCCCTGTTCGCGGCCGCGCACGACCTGGCCATCCAGCGTGGCACGGCCCGCCTTCACCCGGTGGAAATCGGTCTCGACCAGGCGAGCGGGACGCGACGCACCCTGCGCCAGTACCTTGGTGCGCTCGAAACCGTCGCCACCCTCAAGGCAAGTGCGTTTCGCGCGGCGCTGGAGCGACTGCACGAACGCGTCGGCGCGGTGGTTGCCGCCCTGACCGCCGGCACCCGCCGGGCTCAGGCACTTCTCGACGCCGCCGGCGAACACACTTTCGGCGCCGGCAGCCGCATTGCGGCCGCCGCCATGCCGGCGGGTCCCTTCATCGAAGCCTTTCGCGCCGTCCTCGATCGGCGCAGCAACCCTTTGAGCCGTTCGTGGCGCAACGGATTGCGCCAGTTGCGCCTTGCCGTCGAGAGCGTTCCGGCCTGGTTGCGCGGCACGCGGCACACGGGGACGGAAAACATGACGCAGGCTCTCGCCGCTTGCGAGCGTGAGGAGTTGCGGCGCGTCTGGCCGGGCTTCTGGGAGGAACTCGTACGCGATCTGGGTCCCGAGGCGCGGCACCCGGCTCGGCGGGGCCTCCCGGCCGCGGTCGGCGAGCTCCTCGACGCGGACCTTGCCGACGGACGGAGCGGCGCCGCCTGCACGCAGGCGGACGATGAACTGCTGACCGCGCCGGTCGACACCGCGGCCTTTCAGTCGGCGTGCGAGGGGCTCGTCGAAACCGCGATCGCGGAGCGCGGCTTCGATCTCGACATTCAGGTCGCGGCGGACATCGCAACCGTGCTGCCGCTGGCGCTGGCGGCAGCGGTTATCGTCAAGACCGGGGGCCTGGGCACCGACCTCGCCGCCGCCGGCGGCGGCGCTCTCAGCACGTTCGTCATGGAGAAGTACGCCCACGTGCTCGGTAGCGGCGTAATGGCCGATGCCCGCCGGCGTTGGGCCGAGATGCGCGGGCGTCAACTCTCCAACTTGATTGCGGCGGCCGCCCTCCCGGCAACCGTGCCGCGGCTACGCGCCGCCGCCGAGCGCGACGGCAAGACTGCCTTGCAGATCGAGGCCCTGGCGGCGCAGTGCAGACTGCAAGCTACAGAGGGAGTAGAAACGTGACCGATCTCGCCCCGCCGGCACTTCTCCCCACGCTGCGCGGTCTGCGCGACAGGGTTCACGCCGACGTCGATCGCGTAACCGGACTGCGGGCCGTCGTCGGCCGCCGCCCGGAGATCGACGACCTGCTCACCGACATCGATCGCCAGCTCGAACGGCTCGACGACGTGGCCGTGATTACACTGGTCGGGGCGACGGGAGCCGGGAAGTCCACTTTACTCAACGCGCTCGCCGGTCGGACCATCGCCGAAGAGGGTGTGGATCGACCGACGACGCGGCGGCCTACCATATACGCCCCCGCGGAAGCCGACGTCGGCAGGCTGCTCGCCGCGGCGGCAGCGGCTGCCCCGGAAATCGGTGTCGACCGTGTCGCTCAGATCGTGCGGCACCAGTCGCCGGGCCCGTGGGCTGCGCATGTGCTCGTGGACGCGCCCGACATCAACGGCCTCGACCGTTCACACCGTGCCGTCGTCAACGCGCTGGCCCAGCGCAGCGACGTCCTGCTGGTCGTGCTGCATCATCAATCGGTCGTCGAAGCCGCCGCCGTGTCGTTTCTCGACGCCTTCGCAGAGCGGCGGCGCATGGTGTTCATATTGAACCGCAGCGACGAGCTGACCCCGGAGGCACGCGCCGCACTGCTCGAACAGGTGCGGACCTTGGCCACTGCGCGCTTCGCCGTTCCGGAGGCCCAGGTCGTGGCTCTGAGCGCTAGAGACGCAAGAAACACGCCTGGCACAACGGAGTGGGTCGCCTTCCGCGCCGTTCTCGATCGACTGACGCGGGAACCGGCGGTGCGCACGGCACGACGACTCAATGCACTCGGAGGCGCCGCGCGGCTGGCGCGGGTCTTCGACGCCGCACGTGACGACGTCGCGCCGGATCTGGCGGCACTGCCGGACGAAGTCGCCGACGGGCTCGGCGCTATCGCCCGCCGCGCCGGGGACGAAGTCTCTGTCCGCGCCGAACTGCAACGCTCCGATCTCACCGCCCTGCTCTGCCTCGAAGTCGCCCGTCGCTGGGACGGGCCGGTCGGCTGGGCGCTGCGAACGGGAGGTCCGACCGCCCTCGGACTCGGCACGGCGGGACTCCTGTTGCGACGGCATCCCCTCGCTGCGGCGGGCGCAGCCGCGGGGGCCCTCGCCGCCGGGCGCGCCGACACGGCGCGCCGCAACGAAAGGCTGGCCGACGCGCGCCCACTGACCCCGGCGCCGCTGGACCTGGAAACCTGGTACATCGAGGCCCTGGCACCGGCGCGCCTGCGCAGCGCTCGGCTCACCGGCACCCCCAACGCCTTTGCCCTGCCGCCGCTGGCCACGGTCCGGAACCGCATAGCCGCGGCGGTCGAGCACGCGTGGACGCAGGTCGTAGACGTCAACCTTCCCACCCTGGCAGCGCACCCGGCGTGGCGCCTGGCGCGCTGGCCACTGGACGCACCGGTCTATGCGTTCCTGGCGTGGATGCTTTACCGGGTCGGCGCCGGGTTCGTCGCCGGCACGTACGCCGGCGTCGATTTTCTCCTGAACGCCGCTCTCCTTCTGGCCGCCTATCTGCTGGCCGTACGCGCGGGTACCCGCGCCGCGCTCGGCCGCCGGGCTGCCAGCCTCGCCAGGCACGTCGCCGGCCGGGCGCGCTCGGCGCTGGACGCCGACGCCGCACAGGCTCGCAGTGCCACGCGGGAGCGGGTCGGCGAGGCGAGAGCGGCCCTCGACCGGCTTTGCAGCTTACCCGAGCTCTGGCGGGCCGAACTCGGTAGCGGGTGAGCAAACGCGAAATAGATACACTTCGGACTGGACGTATCTGCCGAAAATATGGCAATGGATCGTCTGCGGGGGCGCGTGCGGTGCACGTCGCAGCCAGGCAAATTGAACGAGGGGAGGGGGTTTTTATGAGGCAGTTGCAGAACTTCGGACGAATCGTACGCAGGGTTGGGATGGGTGCGGCCGCCGCGGCCGCGCTGGCGTTCGCTCTGGCTGGCGGCGGTTGCGGCGGCGACGACGAACCGCCCGTCGACAACCAGTGCCTGGCCGAGTTCGAGGTCAGTCCCGAGACCTGCGAGCAGATGCAGGTCTTCCTGAACTGCGGCAAACGCAGTTGGACTGCACCTAACAACTGCAGTCTATCCAAGTGCGACTGCGCCACGGGTACGAACTGCAACTACGTTTTCGAGCTGGCCAACCAGAACGACTGCGGCGGCGTCTGGCTGACCTTAATGTGCCTCACGCAGAAATGGGAGCAGAACCAGGGCCGGCAGGATGGCACCTGCACCATGACGCAGTGCCTCTGTTTCACGCCGCCGCCGACTCCGGTGCCGACGCGGACCCCGACGCCGCAGCCCTGAACGGCGGCGCCCGCCGTTCGGCTCAGGCGGCCATCGGCGGGCGGGCCGGGACATCGCCGCAACGACTCGCGCGGGTGGTACGAACGGCGCACCTAGCGCGCGAGTCGATGTAGCGGCACGCCTGTACGACACCCGGGGCGGGCTCGCGAGCCCGCCCCTTCATCTGTGCCCCGGTCTTTACCCGCGTCTTGTCTTGCTGGACACGGAAGCAGTCACGCAACTCGATCGATCCGGTTCGCCCCTGATTTACAATCTCCGAGTTTGCGCGCACGGCGCGAAGAAGTCGGATGGGCATGGCCGATCGGGCCATGGGTTGCGGCCGACGGTCGGTCGGGCCGGGTATCTTGCTGCCTCTAGTCGGACTTGTCTTTGAACTGCTCGAACGAGTTCCTGGTCGCCGGACTGCTGAAACGACTTTCCCAGCACGCTCCGCCCGGTAAGTCGTTCACGAGTTGGACGACCACGCGGGGATCCTGCGCAAAGATGCTGCCGTTGGTCTGGGGCGGCAAGCCGAGCACTGGGCCACGGGCGGAGACCTGCAGGCGCGCTCGCCCCGCGGTGCCGGCCCGCATCAGCACTTTGTGCACCCCGTCCGGGGTCAGCGCCGCATCGGAGTATTTGAAGCCGTCGTCGCCGATCGCCCGCCAGCACAGGCGACCTCCGCAGTCGCCGCTCGCAGGGATCCGCAGAGTCATCCGCAACGCCTCCACACCCGCCGTCGTGTCGTAGACGCACACGGCATAGTTGGTAGCGGTCAATGGGTCGCCGAAATCCGCGACCGTCGTCGCCGTCCCCTTACTCCACTTCCACTTGAAGTGATCGCCCAGGGTGCCGCTGCGGTCCCTGACGAAGATGCTCCCCTTCTCCGCCGCGATCGACCCGCGGCAGTCACTGCGCGGCGTCGGTCCACAGAGTCCTGGCGGTGTCGCCGTTGCCGTCGGTGTCGGCGTTGCCGAAGGCGGTACCGGAGTCGGCGTCGCGGACGGCACGCCCGACACGGTTGGGGTCGCCGTCGGCACAGGGGGACCTTCCTCGGTCGGCGTCGCGGTTGCGCTCGGCGTGGCCGTCATCGCCGCGGTGGCCGTCGCGGTCGGTACCGGCGGCGCTCCGACCGCATCGGCGAAGACCTGCAACAGACCCGCTCCGTAGGCCACCGCCTCGGGATACAGAAGTCGCCCGTAAAGCCGCAACATCGTTTCGGCGGCCGTATTCGGGACCGCCTTGAAGACAACCGGCACCGGCTCGGCGGAATTGCCACCGGTGTTCTCCACGTACGCAAAGCCGCGCAACCGGCGTGCACCGCCGCGGCCGCTGTTGTCCTCGACCATGTTCTCGTCGACCACCCACCAGCCGTCATTGCAAAAGACGCCGTTGCCGTAGCAATCGAAGGTCCCGATGCGATCGACCTCCCACACGTCGTCGCCCCAGAAACCGCCGTCCTCCCAATGCAGAGAGGGAAACATGTCCTTGTACTCGCTCGCCGGCTGCGCGCCCTCGTCCTCGTCGATGTCCACCTGGTACAAGGTCATGTCGTAAGCGAGGCGGGCGATCTCTTTCACGAAACCCTCGGCGGTCAGCACCGCCGCATATTTCGGCGCCACGGCCGAATAATCGTAATCGAAGAAGTGGTTCGGACCCCAGCCTTCGAAGTCCTCGTCGTCGGTGGCGTGCTGGTCGTCGTGCACGTGGGCCGGCGAGGTCATGTCCTGAATGAAGTGCAGTGCCCGGCCCATGCGATGGAACGCCGCGTCGGTCCCGACGAGATTATTGTTGTTGTACTCGGTGAGCGCGGCGTTGAACTGGTCCTGACTGTTTTGCCATGCCGGGCCCGAGCCGAGGGCAAACCACGGCGCGCTGTCGGTTTCCGGGTTGTAGAAGTGCCCGAGCGACCGGGTAGCCGGAACGTCCTCGGCGTAAGACCCTTCGCCCACTTCGGTCAGGTAGGGCAGTAAGAACGGGTTATTGAGCCGGCGAACCGATTCCTCACCCATGCCCCGGTGCACGACCACGTTATCGTGGGCAAGTGCCGGGGCACTCGCACCGAGCATCGTTAACAACACCGCCGCGGCGGAGACGCGGACCGAAATCCGCCTGGCCTGCGCATGCAACGTCGTCACCTCACCGCCCTCCTCTGGTACGCAGCCTGACGACGGCGCGCTGCCCAGCCCGTCCGGAACGGCCGGCAAGCCGTTCCAAAGCGGCGTCCGCCTCGGGCCCCGGGGTGTCGGCCAGACGATCCATGGCCCAGTGCGCCACGATCCGGTCCGTTCCGCGGGCAAGCCGCTCGAAGGCTGCGGCCTGTGCCGCCGGGGTCTGCACGGCGGCATCCATCTGCGCCATGCCCATTGCGGCATAGCTCTTCCAGCGCCCGCGCGGGTCGGCGAGGATATCCGCGAGCCTGGCACGCGCGGTCGCGGTGCCAACGAAACCGAGGGCGTAAGTCGCGTTCTTCTGTGCCCGGGCATCATCGCCGTCGATGGCCGCGAGCAACACCGCTTCCGCCTCGGGGCTGCCCAGCATGGCCAGCGAACCCGCCGCGATAACTCTTACGGAAATGTCCGGATCGGTCAGACGGGAACGCACGATGACCTGGTCGGCGTCCGCGCCCACTTCGGCGAGCGCCGCCATGGCACGTTTCAAGACGGCCCGGTCGGCCGCACCGCGTACCAGCTCCCGCAAACGGGGTGCCGCCGCGGGGTCGCGGAGAATGCGCAGCGCGGTCACCGCGTGCGCCTGCACGGCCGGTTCGGCATCGTGGGTCGCAGCCAGCAGTGCCGGCAGGGACGCGCGGTCGCGCATCTCACCGAGGAGCCTGCAGGCCGCCGCGCGCGTCGGCGCGTCGCCAGCGACCACCGCCGCCCGCAAAGCCAGGGTGGCGTTGGCCCGATCGTCGAGCAGCGCCGCCATCAGCGCCAGACGCTCCGCCGGCACGGCCGACTGCCACGCCCCGAGGATCGCCGGGCCGTGCTTCGTGTCCACGGGCACCTGCCCCTGAGCGGCACCGGTCCCCAAAAGTCCGACCAGAACGAGCCCGACTGCCACCGGGCAGCGGGCCGACTGACTGCGCATCATCTCACACCTTCCCCCGACCGGTTTTCGCGGGCCCCGCCGGTCGCGGGCCCTTCACAGGCCCGGCGCAATTTTTCGTCGCCACCTCTCCGTACACGACGGAACAAACATCAGGTACTCTGTCAGCCCCCATGGCGTCAAGCAAGACCTATCGCGCGGAGGCACCTTGCGAGACCCGCGTCGGGCGTGTACCCGTGCCGGCATGGCCTCCGTCGACTCGTTCCCCCGGTTCGCCCCGACGCCCGAGACGGCGCCGTTCTGGGAGGGCGTTCGCAACCGCGTTCTGCGCCTGCCCCGGTGCCGTACCTGTAATGCGTATCACTTCTACCCGCGACCCCTGTGCCCGTATTGCTGGTCGCGCGATCTCGAGTGGGTGACCGTCGGGGGCCGCGGCCGGTTGCACAGCTTTGTGATCAACCAGCGGCCGCCGAAGCACGTCGGTCCCGGGCCGATCGTCCTGGCGATGGTCGAGCTCGACGAAGGACCTCGCCTGATGACGGAGCTAGTCGGGATCGACCCGGACCCGGCCCGGTTGCGCTGCGATATGCCGGTTGAAGTGGTCTTCGAGGCGGCCGGCGAGGGAGTGGTTCTACCGAAGTTCAGGCCACGAGGGGCGCGATGATTCGTGACAGTCAGGCCCTGCGCGGCACAGTGGCGATCGTCGGCGTCGCGGAGTCCGACGAACTCGGCAAGTTGCCGCACAAGTCGGCGTTGCAGTTACACCTGGAAGCCGCGGCCAACGCGATCGCCGATGCCGGCGTCGCCCGCGAGGACATCGACGCCGTGTTCACTTCCGGGCGCAACATGGCCTGCGACGTGCCGGAATACCTGGGTCTGCAGCCGCGGTTCGTCGGCGGCACGCAGGTCGGGGGCTGCTCCTTCCTGCTGCACGTCGAACACGCAATGGCGGCGATCGCCGCCGGTCTTTGCGAGGTAGCCCTGATCACGCACGGCGAAAGCGGGGCCTCGCGCGTCGGCATGCCGGCGATGCGCCGTGGCGACGATTCCGTCAACGCGCAGTTCGAGCTTCCGTACGGGCACGTGGGACCGGTGACCGGCTACGGCCTGATGGCAAGCCGGCACATGTACGAGTTCGGCACCACTCACGAGCAACTGGCCGAAGTCGCCGTGGCAACGCGCAAATGGGCGGCATTGAACCCCCGGGCACTCATGCGCGATCGGCTGACGATCGCCGAGGTACTGGCCTCGCGATGGGTGTCATGGCCGTTCCACCTGCTCGACTGTTGCCTGGTCACCGACGGTGGCGGCGCCGTCGTCATCACTGCGGCCGAACGGGCCGTCGACCTTCGCAAGCCTCCCGTCTACGTGCTCGGCACGGGAACATGCGCGACGCACCAGATGGTCAGTCAGATGCCGTCTTTTTCCCGCTGGATTGCGGCCGAGGTCGCCGGGGCCCGGGCCTTCCGCATGGCCGGCGTGAGCCATGCCGACATCGACGTTGCCGAACTGTACGACGCCTTCACGATCACGCCGATCCTCGCCCTCGAGGCCCTCGGCTTCTGCGAACGCGGCGAGGGTGGGCCCTTCGTCAGCGGACAGCGCACGGCACCGGGCGGCGAGTTCCCGATGAACACCAACGGCGGCGGCCTCTCGTACACCCACACGGGCATGTACGGTATTTTCACACTCATCGAGGCGGTGCACCAGTTACGCGGCGAGTGCGGGCCGCGCCAGGTTCCGGACGCCCGCATCGCCCTTTGCCACGGCACCGGCGGCATCTGGAGCGCCGCCGCGACGGCAATTCTGGCCCGGGAAAAGTAGGGCGACGGCCGCGCGGTCAACCGCCCGGCCCCTGCTCATTTATCGACCGCCTCGTTTCACGCGGGGAACAGCACGCTGACGCTCTCGCGCTGATGGATGCGCCGGATCGCTTCGGCGAACAGCGGGGCAACCGAGACCACCTCGATCTTGTCCGCAAAGCGCACCGGTTGCGTCTCGATCGAGTCCGTCACCAGCAAGCGCCGAATCGGGCTCGCATCGAGACGCTCCATCGACCCGGGCGCGAAAACCCCGTGGGTCACCATCGCATACACGGCGTCGGCCCCCCGTTCGACCAGCAGGGTCGCGGCGGAGGTCAGCGTGTGGGCCGAGATGGTGAAGTCGTCGACGATCACCGCCGTGCGTCCCTGTACGTCCCCGATGATTTCCAGTGCCTCGGCGCGCTCGTTGTGATTCCGGCGCTCCTTGTCGACGATGGCGATCGAGGTATCGAGGAACGCGGCGTACTTGCGGGCTTGCTTGGCGAAGCCGATATCGGGCGAGACAACCACGAGATCGGGGAGGGCCTTGGTCCGCAGCGCCGCACACAACACCGGCAGGCCGTAGAGGACGTCGACCGGCACTCGAAAGAACCCCTGGATCTGAGGCGCGTGCAGATCCAGCGTGACAACCCGGTCCGCCCCCGCCGCCTCGATGGCGTCGGCGCACACGCGCGCCCGGATCGACACGCGCGGCTCGTCTTTCTTGTCGCCCTTGGCGTAGCTGAAGTACGGCATGACGACGGTGACGGACTCGGCGCTGGCGCGCTTGAGTGCGTCGATCCAGAACAGCAGTTCCATGAAGTTGTCGTTGGTCGGAAAGACGGTCGACTGCACAATGAAAACCTCGCGCCCGCGCACGTTCTCCTTGACGTGCACGAAGAGGTTCCCTTCGGAAAAGCGGCGCAGCTCTCCGGCGGCAACCGCGACGCCGAGATCGGCGCATATCCGACCCGTCAACCGCGGGCTGGCACTGCCGGCAAACACGAGCATTTCGCCCTCGTTCACGACGCCGCCTCGGCCGCGCTCAGTCCGTAAGGGCGCACCGCGGCCCCGCGCCTGCCCAGGGACTCCATGAAATCGGTCTCCAGCGCAAACGGCGCTCCGGGCACCAGCACGGTGTCGTGCCGCCACGCCGCGTCGTCGCGCTTCGGATGGTCGATGTTGTAGTGCAAGCCGCGGCTTTCCTTGCGCGTGATCGCCGACTTGACGATCAGCTCGGCGACCAGGGCGATATTGCGCAGTTCGATCAGATCGCCGGTGATGAGGAAGTCCCAGTAGTAGTCGCGGATCTCCTCCTGCAGGAGGGTGATGCGCGTCAGCGCGCGCGCCAGCCGCCGATTCGACCGCACGATGCCGACGTAGTTCCACATAACGCGCCGGATCTCGTCCCAGTTCTGCGATACGACCACGGACTCGTCGCTGTCGACGGCCTGGCCGGGGTTCCACGGTGGCAGCGTCGGCGGCAGGGTGCGTTCGGCGGCGAGCAGGGCAACGGCGGCGGCCGCGGCGCGGTGGCCGAAAACGACCGCTTCGAGGAGCGAGTTGGACGCCAGGCGGTTGGCGCCGTGCAGGCCGGTCATCGCCACCTCGCCGGCGGCGAACAGACGGCGTACTGCCGTTGCGCCCCGGGCGTCGGTAACGGCGCCGCCGCAGCAGTAATGCGCCGCCGGCACGACGGGAATGGGCTGGCGGGTGATGTCGATGCCGTAGGTAAGGCAGCGTTCGTATATGTGCGGGAAGCGCTGCCGGACGAAGTCGGCGCCGCGGTGCGTGATGTCGAGGTAGACGTGCTCGTAGCCGTGCACCTTCATCTCGTTGTCGATGGCCCGGGCGACGATATCGCGCGGCGCCAACTCGGCATCGGGATGATAGCGGCGCATGAACGGCTCGCCTTCCGGACGGCGCAAGACGGCGCCCTCGCCGCGCATGGCCTCGGTAACCAGGAACGACTTCGCCTGTGGGTGGAAGAGGCAAGTCGGGTGGAACTGGATGAACTCCATGTTGGCAACCGGGACGCCGGCGCGGTAGGCCATGGCGATGCCGTCGCCGGAGGCAATGTCGGGGTTGCTGGTGTACAGGTAGACTTTGCCCGCACCGCCGGTCGCCAGCAGGGTCGCGCGCGCCGACATCGTGACTACCTGTCCGGTTTCCACGTCGAGGAGGTAGGCCCCCCAGCAAGTCGGCGTGGCGATCGCCGGATCGAGCCTGGCATCGACGATCAGATCGACGGCGAGATGGCGTTCGCGCACTGCGATGTTCGGCTCGCGGCGCACGGCCTCGGCAAGGGCGCGCATTATCTCCGAACCGGTGACGTCGGAAGCGTGCAGGACGCGGCGGTAGCTATGGCCGCCTTCGCGGCCGAGGTCGTAACCGCCTTCACCGGCGGCATCGTCAGAGCCGGGGCGCAGCGAAAACCTGGTGCCCAGAGCGATCAGGTCGCGGATGCGGTCCGGCCCCTCGCGAACAACGAGGTCGACAACGTCGGAGTGGCAGAGGTCGGCACCGGCGCGCATCGTATCGCGGCCGTGCGCGTCGAACGAGTCCTCCGGGCTCCACACCGCCGCGATGCCGCCCTGAGCGTACTGGGTGGCGCTTTCGAGAAGCCGGTCCTTGGTGACCACGGTGACCCGGCCGTGTCGCGCCGCCTGCAGGGCGAAGGTCAACCCGGCAAGCCCACTGCCGATGACGAGGAAATCGCTCTCCATGCTTTTTGTCGCATAGCACAGGCCTGCGCAGGCTCGCCACGCAGCGAAATACGAATTGACGAACCGCGCCATCCACAGTAGCGTGCGCAACGATGCCGGTGCGGAGAGTCTGGCAAGCGGTTGCCGTACTTGCGTTGCTCGCGTCGGGCGTGGCGGCCCGCGCCGACGTGTATATGTACAAGGACCGGCGCGGGGTCCTGCATTTCACGAACGTGCCGAGCGACCCGCGCTACAACTACTACATGCCCGAGGTTTCCTCCTGGAACGCGGTACGAACCTGGCGGGCGTGGGGCTCGGGGCGCCTCGGGCGCATTGACGGAGCACGCCGCCGGGCCTTCGACGGTATCATTCACGAGGTTTCGAAACGGCACGGAGTCGACACGGCGCTCGTCAAGGCGGTGATTCGTGCGGAGTCGGATTTCTCCCCCCACGCGGTATCGCCGAAGGGGGCACGAGGGCTGATGCAGCTCATGCCGGGCACGGCGCGGATGCACAACGTCTGGCGCAGCTTCGAACCCCGGCAGAACGTCGAGGGCGGAGTCAGGCACCTGCGCTACCTGCTCGATCGCTATGGCGGCAATTTGCGGCTGGCGCTGGCGGCCTACAATGCCGGCGAGGGCGCGGTGGACCGCAACGGCGGCGTGCCGCCCTATCCGGAAACGTGGCAGTACCTGAGCCGTGTCCTGCGTTTCCGCGACCTTTATTTGCGCGAGCAATGGCACGCGGGCGGCTAGTGCCGCCGACGATTTCGGACGTGCGCCCGCCGACGCAGACCCCTGTGGTATCGTTTGTCGGCCTGGCCAACCTGCCGAATCTGCTCACGGTCATCCGTATTCTCCTCATCCCGCTGCTGGTGGTGCTGCTGATGCACCCGGGGCGCGCGGCGAGTCTGGCGGCGGCGGCAACCTTCTTCGTGGCCTGCTGGTCCGACTTCTTCGACGGTTACCTGGCGCGACGCTGGAACATCACAACGACGTTCGGCAAGCTGCTCGACCCGATGGCGGACAAGCTGCTGGTGGCGGCGGCGCTAGTCATGCTCGTCGGTATGGATCGGCAGCCGGCGGTTCCGGCATGGATGGTGGTGGTGATCGTCGGCCGGGAGATCGCGGTAACCGGCCTGCGTGCCATCGCGGTCGGCGAGGGAGTGGTGCTGGCGGCGGAGGAGCTGGGCAAGTACAAGACGGTCTTCCAGATGCTGGCGGTGCACGGGTTGCTGCTGCACTACGACTTCCTCGGCATCGATTTCTACGCCGCGGGCATGTACTTCCTGTGGTTCTCGCTGGCGATCGGCCTGTGGTCGGGCATCGACTACCACGTCAAGGTGATTCGGCAGATGGTGCGCGGGTGAGGTGCGTTCGAGGTGTCAGGGTGTTACGCGCTCAAGCGAAGGCCGGAACAGCCCGGGGGCGTCCCCTGCCCTTGCCCGCCGTGCTTCTTGCGCCAGCCGCGGTCGCGTGGTACCTCACCAGTCCCCCCGGCGATACGCGCCCTTAGCTCAGGTGGATAGAGCGCTTGGCTACGAACCAAGAGGTCGCATGTTCGAATCATGCAGGGCGCGCTCGATTTTCAATCACAGGTCGCCGCCCCCCCCCGGATGCGGGACGCGACGTTGTGTGTCAGTCGCGGCGGCGCTCCTTCGAGCGCCGCCGGCCAGCCCTGGAGGAAGGGCGGCAAGAGGCCGGCCGCGAACTTCCGTTCCGCCGATATCGCAGCCAGAGCCTTCTAGCGGCCGAGGACAGTCCAGCCGAGCGAACGCGCCGCCTGTGCCTGGCGGAGGTCGTACGTGACGAACGGCAGCGCCGAGCCCCCGGCGCGCTCGGCTGCGGCGAGGTGCAGCGCATCGAGCGTGCGGACCTGGAGCGTCTCTGCCATCTCGCCGGCCCGCCGGCACGTCGTGTCGTCGAGCTCGATGACGTGGAAGCGCAACCAGTCGGCGGCGAAGGTCTTCTTCATGCGCGTGCGGTCGGAACCGGCGAGTAACCTGGCAAGATTGCGGACGACCTCCACCCAGGTGTGTCGGGCCGTGATCCAAGAGGGGTCGCCCAGCAGAATGCGCTCGCAGGCGTCGCTCTCGTCCTCGCTGATGTAACGCTTGAGCAAGGCGCTCGTGTCGACGTACAGGCTCACTCCCCACGGTCCTCGGCCAGCACGTCGTCGGTTCGCACCGCTGCGCGGGCGCGGCGCACGTGCCCCGCGCGGGCACGTGACGTGGGCGCCGCGATCCAGCCCTCGGCAAGACCCCGGTCGAGGCGAACGGCACCGGGGACCGGCCCGAGGATCGCCTTGGGGAGGCCGCGATCGGTCACCCGAATCGTCTCACCGCGGGCGGCGCGCTCGAGATAGGCGGAGAGGTTCTGTTTGAGTTCCCGTACCCCGACGTCCATGTGGCCACATTATCTTCCTCACGTGGATACTTCAAGCCGTGGATTTCTCCGGTGAGGTTTGAGGTGGAAGGCGCGGCGCCCAGGGCGATACACTGAGAAATCGCGGTGGTCGAGCGTGAAGACGACGGTCGTGCGCAAGTGCTCGGCCAACACAACCACAGTGGCGTCCGCGAAGTCCATTGGGAGATCCGCGTAACGTTCCATCAGTGCCGCCGCCCGCGACACCTGGGCGCCGCCGAACTCAGCGATCTCGACAGCGCCGCTCGCCACAAAGGCGAGCAGTGCGCGCTGCGCGGGCCCGGAAAATCCCAGCAAGTAGACCGCCTCGGTCACCACCGCCAAGGACGTCACCCGCCGGCATCGCCGTAACTGTGCGGAACCCCGCGATGGCATCGACGTAACGGCTCAGAGTGCGCAGGCGGTCGGATATCTTCATCGCGAGCATCGCGTCGACGAGGCTATCGTCCACGGAGCCGTTGAACGCGACGAGTTCGGGAATTTCGGCAGGGACGGGCTCCACCGCAGGACCTTGCCGCTCGCTCACTTCTTTCGAATCGCCGTCCACGACTGCACTTTTTCACGGTCCGACGACCATCACAAGGACGACGTCATCGCATCGATCCGTTGCCCGGTGTACCCGACCGACGGACTCGATGGCTGCTCGGTGGACCTCAAGCCGCGCGCGGCCGAAGTTCATGCCGTTATCGATTCCGATGCCGATTCCGACCACGACCCAATCGCCCAGGCCGAACAGGCGTTATGGAAAGCGTCGGATTATGTAGAGCTGCCACGCGGGCTTCCCTGCCCTGTATCCCGACGACGAGATCGCTGTTCCTGCAAGAAGCCGGCTCCATGAGCCCCGCGCTCGCGCGGTCCGTGAGCAAGCGAAGGCGAGGGACACGCTCAATGCATACGCGGAGTTCATGCGAGGGGATGATCGCGTCGCTATTTGGCAGGTGCGAACACCGACAGATCCGTGGCGTCGCTCGCTTCCCGCGCGGCGAAACGATAAAGCGCCCGTCGCGCTGCCTCGCGATCGGTCCCCAATGACGCAAAAGCCGCGTCGAGCGCCGCACTACGCAGAGCCAGCATCGCAGCCAACACGTGGCTTTCCTCCACCACCGCGCTCGCATCCAGCTCCGCCTGCGTTCGCGCTCCGGCCAGCACCTCCAGATAATGCCGACTGGGTGGTGCGCCGGCGGACCCCCGCGGGAGCCCCGCCCGCAGGCTTTCGATCGCCGCCGTCGCATCGCCGGCGAGCCCGAGCACGCGACACGCCAAGCCGTCCGCATCGGCGAGCAACCCGATCAGCAGCGGCACCGTCGCCAGCCTGGTCTCCGCAGCCAGCGCCAGCGCCCGTGCCCGCGCCATCGCCCCGGCCACCGCCGCGCTCCATGGCGGCTCGCGCCGCAACGATACCGACCGCACACCGTCGCCGCGCGCGGCGGCTACGTCAATCGCACTGACCAGGGCATGCTCGCGCAGGCACCGTCTCGCCGCCTCGCCCGCTCCCGCCACCGTTGCGCGGCATGACGGATCGCGTGTACACCCGGTCGGATCGAACCATATCGCCCGCCGTAGCAGACGCCCTGCATCGTCGACTAGCGGCTCCAGACGCGTCCCCGGTCGCTCCCAACACCCCACGAGCGCATGCCACGTCCGGCCCAGATCGACGAGCGCAATCAGAGGCTGAACCCCAAGGTACTCGAGGCAGCCGGCCATCAGCACGGCGAGATCAACGCACGTCCCCTCCCCTTGCCGGCTCGCCACATCGACCAGCACTTGGTCCGGCAACCGTAACCGCTGACTCACCATCCCCGTGCCCGGCAGCTCGCCGCGGTAGTCCAGATGCCAGTCATCGGCAAGATACCGATACACGGCGGCTAATACATCGCCGGGCGGCATCGCGGCCGGACACCCCGCCGTGGCTGCCCGCGCCACCTGCCCCACCAGCGGGTGGTGCGGCAAGACGAACGCCGCCAGAGCGATGCGGTGCTCCGGAGCCCGCGACCACGCATCGTGAGACAGAAGCCATAATCCGGCATCGTCGCGACGCACCAGCTCGCCGTCCACGCCGACGGTCACCGCCTGCCACGCGGGTGTACCCTGAACGGCCAGCGCACCGACTGCGATATCCAGCGGCGGGATCGGCAGCAACCGCCCCTCGCCGGGATCCAGCGGCGGAATGGCCGCCTCGCAACCGCCAACCGCCCCCAACCCGATCTCCAACCGCGCCTCCGACGTGCGGCAGTCCCCCACGTTCGTCACGTAAAGCCGGTTCACCGCCGCACCTTTGGCGCAAAGAACCGCCTCGTTCAGCGCCGGGCTCAGACCGACGTCGATTGCGAACCGGCAGGCGAGGAACCGGAACCAGTGCGGCGCAAACAGAGCGAGGGTCGTCCTGCCCAGAACGACAGGGACGCCCGGTTCGCACCAGAGTGGCACGTCTCCCGCCAGCCGCACGTGACCGAGCATCGTCCCGTACCGGCTCCCGAGATCCTGCAACCACCACCGCCGATCCGCAAACCGCAAAAGCGCGTGCCGGCGCGAAACCCGCCGATCCGGCGAAAGATCGACGTCCACCGCGCCGTCCGGCGAAGCGCGACCGACGACCGTTTCCCGATCGACGCGCAACGGCCATTCCGCACCCGCGCGCGCGCCACGCAGGCAGACGAGGCGGAAGGGGCTGGCGGTTTGACTCTTAAGGTTGGAGGATCGCACGCTGTCGAAGAACGCGTCCAAGATGCTTTCGAAACCTCGGCACGGACGAAACGCAGCTACCCCTCCGTTGGTTCCAGAGCTTCCATCGGCTCCAGAGCCACCACGTAGTCCCCGGGAGGCAGATCCTCGAACCGCGCCACCGCATACGACGTGTCCGGTTGACGCTCGAGCGCGGCCACCCGCACCGCCGGCACAGCCGCAGCGGAATCGACGAGTAGCACGATGGGCAACGGCGCCCCCGGCGGCGCATCGTCAACGCGAACCGCGATCTCGCCCTCGTCGCCGCCGATCACCGCGACCCGCGCCCGCAGCCCACCTGCCGACACCGGCGTCGTTAGCACAGCGGAGTCCGTCGTCTCGTCGGTTGCGCCGCGGACGGGAACCGCCTGCGGCTCCGGACTGAAATGCCAGTCGCTCCCGGGTCGCGACAGCGCATCGAGACCGACGGCGAGAACCCTCCCCGCCGCGGCCGTGCCCTCGATGACGACGCGTGCCGCGGCCTCCGCCGCATCCGACCAACGGCGGTGCCAGCGCTCGAGCCGGCCGGACCACGCCGTACCCGGCTGTGCCGCGGTATCCGCGAGCGCCCGCGCAAACACTGCCCGCAACTGGGCTCGTCCGTGTTTGCCGGCGGTCCACCCGCCAACGACGATTTCTCCCGCGTATACCTGCCGGGCCAGGCGCGTACACTCGGCACACTCCGCAATATGCTCTTCCACAGCGCGCTCCCGCTGGTCAGCCAGGCGCGCCTCGAAGAGGTCGAGCAAGTCGTCTAGCGACGCGTGGAATGGGGGATCGGTCACCGCCGTACCCTCCGCTGCGACTTCGTGGGTTAGCTTCTCCGCGGTCCAATGATAATCGAGTCACTCGCCATTGGCACTAAGCCATTCGAACAGGTTACCGTGACCGTCGCGTACAGTCTCGGCGATCACCGACCGTTGCACAGAGTGCCACCAGTGAACTATCGCCGCCTCCGGGTCGCGCACCGCGGCGGCAGAAAAATACTCGCGCAGCGCGGTTGTCTCCACGACACGGTCCAGCAGCGCCGCACACAGGGCGCGCGTGCGCGGGTCGCGCACGACCTCCCCCAGCGTACGGCTCAGTTTGTTCCGCAGCGGCGCAAACGCCTGATGTACGGCGGGCACCGCCGTGGCGGCCGCATACTCCCGCTCCAAACGCGCGGCGAGCACGCCCATGGGCAAGTCGGCAAGCTCGGACACCACGTCACCCGGCTTCCAACCCAGCTTGTTGAAACCGAAGACGATCACTTCGTGAGGCGGCCGCGCACACCGCGCGACACGGGACAGCAACTCGGCGAATGCCGCCGCGCACTGCACCGCGTGCTCCACCCCACCCCGACTGCCGCCCACCGTAGGACCGACCATCGTCCCCGACACCATCGTCGCATTCGTCGAGGCGTCGGGGTCGCCGAGCGTTACCGGCACGCGCTCCTCGGCGCGATGTTTCCGTTCGACGCTCAGCGCTGTGCCGTGACGTTTGAAGACGAAGTCGGCCCAGATGCGCGTAAACGTCCAGAACCCGCCACGGTGAGGATCGAAGGTGTCGGCGCGTCGCCACACCTCAATCCAGGTCTCCTGGGCAAGGTCCCGAGCGACACTGTCGTCGCGCACACGCCCGAGGAAATACCCGTAGAGCCGTTGTTGGTGGGTCGCGATCAGATCGCCGACCGCCTCACCCTGCGGCACCATCCAATTCCCCCGTCGACCCGGCCCGTAGACCCGAGCGCCAGACCGAAGTTTCCCACCGTCCACCGCTGCCCCCGCTCCGTGTCTTGCCCGATATCCGAGTCGGAAGGCGGACGCAAGGAATGCGCGGGCCGCGGCGGAGCGCGGCGCACCGAAGGAACCGGTTTCCGGAGGATGGGTCAGTAAGGAAGTCATGAGCCTGTGCAATACGGGGGAGGGACAGCCGGCTCGCACCGGCTATCCCTCACTCGCCGCCTGCCTTACCGCATGCGGTAGCCTTCGGCCGTCGACTGCCCTTCGCAGGACACTTGCACACCCGAAATGTTGGCGCGTGCCAGCCCCGTACCCATCATGCTCAGGTTCGAACCTTTCACCTCGCCGTCGATGACCGTGATGTTCGGCTTGAAGCGCACACCGGGGTCGGTCGACATCAGGAACCGGCCAACGAGCCGCATCCGGTTGCCGACGATCTTACCCGATCTGGTCATATTCGTCTCCGGCACCGTGTAGCTCACTTCACACCCCTTCTGCTCGAACGACACCGTCCCGCCGCCGCTCTCGTCCATGTCGAAGCTCTCGCCCCTCGCCGTACAGGTCGCCATGACCTCCTCGGTCAGGTACCACTCGCCGGCCACATCGGCGCATCCCCCGGCATACGCGGCCCGCCCGCAGGAGATGGTGGAAGCGCCGGATCCACCCAACCCTGCACACCGGCTGCCCTCGTTACCGCAATTCGACAGGCACGGCTGACAGTAGAGCCCATCTTCGCAATCGGCGTTCGACACGCAGGCCTCGCAAACGCCCGAAGGTTCCTGCGACGGCGCCCCACCGTCGCCGTCGCCACCCCCGCCGCAGCCCGACAGGCCGATTCCGACCGCCAACGCCACGCATGACCATGTCTTCTTCATGTCCACGAACCCCCTCTCGTCGGTTGGTGCCGGCCGGAGAATTTCCGCCGGCAAGTTGTCGATGTGGAGCACATCTCGTCACCAAGTACCGCCCTCGCCCGCAGTTCTCGCAACTCGAACCCTTTTGTTCGCCCCGCCTCGATCGTTCGGCTGCACGGCGAGGGGGGATCGGCTCGCTTGCCAAGTCCGCGGTTGAATGGCAGACACGTCAGCCGCAGGCTCGGCAGCGTGCGGCGAGCGGTGCGAATCAGACGGTCATGCCGGGCAACCCGAGGGGGATCATGATCAAGTCGAGATCGGCAGGACGCGGCAGCACCAGGGTCCTCGCACTTGTCTTGCTCGTCGCAGCGGGATCCCTCGCGGAGGCGCAGACCCCCAGCCAGTACGGCGGCCAGGAACGCGCCGACGCGGCGCAACAGCTCATCGTGCTGGCCGTGCAACAGAGCATCTCCTCCCTGCCGCCGATGGCCGGACAGGCGTTCAGCTACGAGTACGACAGCGAGACGGACACGTACACGCGCAGCAGCCTGCTGGGACCGACGGCGTTGCGCTCACCGCGTCCGATCGGCGCCGGCCGGCTGGGACTGCGGTTCGCCGGCTCGTTCTTCGACCTCGGTCAGTCGTTCGGGCCGCTGGTCTATTACATCGAGCCCCAGGATGGATCGGAACCCGGACCGCGCGGATACGCCGGCTTCGGCGCACAGGTCGAGGCCACCGTCGGGGTAATGAATCTCGCGGCGACGTACGGCGTGACCAATCGTATCGACGTCAGCATGGTCCTGCCCATCGTCATCGTGAGCGCCGGCGCCTCGCAGTCGTTCACGACCCGCGCCAGCACCCTCAACGTCCCGCCGCGGGACGCGATGCTGAGCGGGGCGCCCACCCGCGAGGCACTGGCGGAACTGCTCCGCCGGGGGACCCTCGTGTACCGGCGCGAGACCTTCACCGCACTCGATATTGCGTTCAACGACGGCACCCACGCCGGCGTAGGCCGCATTACGCTCGCCGGTCGTGGTTCCATGTATGCCAGCGAGCACCTGCGCCTGGCCTTCGCGACCGACCTCTACTTGCCCAGCCCTAACGAAGACCAGTTCGCCGGCTCGGCCACTACCTCGATCCTGCCGCGGGTCATCGGCGAGGTCACGGCCATGGACCATCTGCGCCTGCTCGCCGATGTCGGCTACGACTACGACTTTAATACGGCGGAGCTGAGGCGATTCGTGGGCAACGGCGGCCTGTTGGTCCCGTACAAGCGCTGGAGCGTCGACCTCGGAGTAAGCGGCTCGATCTACGACACGCCGATCGCCTGGTCGCCTTCGGTCGCGTACGGTCAGGGAGGCGACGGCATCCCGCCCACGGTTCTCTATGCGCAGGGCGACAGCACCGTCGGCAGCAACTACGTCGACTTCGTGGCTGGCGTGCGCGGCAAGCTCACGGACAGTCTCATGCTCAACGGCGCCGTCACCGTCCCGCTAAACGACGCCGGAGTCCGTCCGGACGCCGCCGGCACCGTAGCGCTGGAGGCGTGGTTCTGACGCGCAACGAACTCTGTCTTACGATTTCCGCCGATGCGCGTGCGGCGCGAAGAAATCGGATTGGGAGGGCGAGGCTCCTGCCGAGCCGCGACGGTCCGATGACGGCTCGGCGGGAACCTCGCCCTCCCAGAGACACGTCCGGTCAGGTCATGGGTTGCGGGCACCCGCCCGCGCTGGCTTACTGACGACTGTCGACTCCCGACTCGATCGCCGATTTCGGACGACGGTCAGTTCTCCGCGGCGAACTTCCACTGCCCTCCGGTCTGGACGAGAAAGCGGGTCAGGCGGACTTCGAGGATCATCGGCTCGCCCGTTTCACTGTCGACGAACCGATCGGTGCGGGTGTAGGCGACGACGACGTCGTGCTGGCGGGGTTGAATCGCGACATCCGTCAGTTCGACACGCAGGTTGCGGACGTTCTTCGCGTAGGCTGCAACCGCCCGTCGCTGGCTTTCCGGAAACGCGACGTAGAGGGCAGCCAGGCGATCGAGATCGCCCGTCTCGTGGGCGCGCCGGTATTCTTCCAGGACTTCACGGGCTGCATCGGTCGCCGCCGCCGGCACATCCTGAGCCAGGGCAACGCCGACCAGCCAGGCCGCAAGCGCCCGCGACACACCTGGCAGGCTCGACTGCGGACCCCCGGAAGCTGCACCCGGCTGCCCGGCTCTCCCGGTCACCCCTTCGGCCTCGAGGAGCATCCGGTACTTGTCGACCTGGGCGCTGCTGGGGCGGCTTAACGACTCTGTCTGGGCGGGGCTCAGTTGCACGTTGAAGCTGCGCAGCATGGCCAGCGTGAGGTCGCGCTGCAACTCGAAGAACCGTTCGAACTTGCCCTCGACCTTCTCGGCCACCTCCTGCACGCCCTGGGAGGTTTCGACGACGCGCGCGTCGATGCGGATGACATCTCCGACCACGGCGAACGATCCGGTCACGAAACGCCGCACCCCGAGTCGGCGCGCGGCGGCCATGCGATCGAGCCCGACTTCCTGGGCGGTCTGTTCGATGATCTCTTCGGCAAGCACGGACACCTGCGGGATCTTACTGAGTTCGGTGTTGAAAGCCGTCTGCAGAGCCTTGCGGTACCAGTCGTTCTTCGGATCGTCGCCGCGTTGATTCTCGAACTCCATGACCGCAATCGTGTTAGCGGCCACGCCGGCGGAACCGGGGGTCGCGAGCTGCGTCACCCGGCCTGCGATCGGGCTGTCGGGCCGGGCTGCCCAGAACCCGAGTCCGACGGCTACCGCTAACCCCACAGCGACAGCGACGGCGCGGCGCGTAGACCTGCGTTCGGTTACCGCGGCTGACGGCATGCTCTCGGGCAGGCGGTCGGTCGCGTCGAGCGACCCCGACCACCACCCCGCCCCCGCCGAGTTCGACGGCACAGGCTCGCGGGGCGCGCTCAGCGCGGCAACGAACTCTGCCGCGGTTGCGAAGCGTTTCTCCGGTTCCTTCTCCAGTGCCCGCTCGACCGCTCGTGCCACGGCTGGTGGGACAGCCGGAATCAGCCCGGCAAGCGATCGCGGCGAGTCGCGGACCACGAGCGAGAGGACCTCGTGCACGTCCCGACCGGGGAAGGCCGGCTGGCCGGTCAGCATCTCGTACAGCACGGCCCCAAGAGCGAATATGTCGCTGCGCTGATCGACGAGGTCACTGTGACCTCGCGCCTGCTCGGGCGACATGTAGCGCGGGGTGCCGATGAACGAATCGGGAAGCGTGCGGACGGTATCCGAGCCGCGGACTTTCGAAATACCGAAGTCGAGCACCTTCACCTGATGGCCGGCGATATCGCCGCCACCCGCCGGGCAGAGAAAGATGTTCTCGGGTTTGAGATCGCGATGAACGATGCCGGCACGGTGGGCGGCGTCGAGCGCCGAGCCGATCTGCCGTGCGATAGCCACGGCAGCCTCCACAGGCATGCGGCCGCGCTGCAACGCCGCACGCAACATCTCGCCGCCGAGCAACTCGAGAACCATGTACGGGGTCCCGCCCGGCAGCTCGTTGAAGTCGAATACCTGAACGATGTTGGGGTGGCCGAGGCGTGAGATAATCTCCGCTTCGTGGCGAAAGCGGGCCACGGCTCCGTCGCTCGGCCGGATGTCGAGTAGAAGCTTGATCGCAACTTCGCGGGCCGGGAGGCGCACGTGCCGGGCCGCCCACACCTCGCTCAGGCCGCCATGACCGAGGTGCCGGGTCACCTCGTAAGAGCCGCCGACTATCGTCCCGACGTCGACGCGATCGACAGGCGACGTGACCATACGCTCGGTGACATATACCCGACCGCCGCGCGAAAGCCACGAGTCAGGTTGCGATTGGAGACGGCCATCGTGACACCGTACGGCAAGCCGGTGGGCATACGACCACAACGCCCGAGAGCAACCACACGCGCTGGCCCCCCCTGCGTCTCGGCCGCTAACGCCGCCGCTCCGCCCGGTGCTGCCACCCGCGCCGCAAGCTCGTGCCTTACCCACCATCCCGCCGCAGCCGCCGCCGCAAAGCCAACCGCGATCAAGGCCAAACCTTTCATGTTCCTTCCCCCAAGAAACCGACCGACGACCGACGAATCACCGCCACCTGTCACGCCGCGTAGGTCTGCACCCACTCGAAGAGGTCGCCACGGCCAATCCGCAACGTCTCGGCAACCAGCGAACGCCGTACCGAATGCCACCAGTGGACGACGGCAGCTTCAGCCTGCCGTTCCGACGCGGCCGGGAAATAGTCGCGCAGCGTCGTCGTGCCCGCGGTGCGGGCCAGCAAGTCAGCGTAAAGGCGGCGCGTGCGGGGATCCCGTATCGAGTCGACCAGCGGACGCCGGAGCCGCGCGTGAAGCGGTGCAAACGGCTGTACCGCAAACGCCTCCCCGAAGGTACACTCCCGCTCCAGGCGCGCAGCCAGAGCCCTCAGGGGCTTATCGCCAAGTTCGCACACGACGTCCCGCGGCTTCCACCCGAGCTTGCAGAACCCGAAGACAATCACCTCGTGCGGAGGACGCCGACTGCGACCGAGGCGATCGAGCAGCTCGCCCCAGGCCCGTCGTGTTGCCATCCTCCGGTCGGGAGCCGCAAGCACGGCCGGCAGCTCGGTCCAGTCGACTACCCCGCGGTCTCGCACGCACCGGCCGCCGGCACCCCTTCTCTCACACTCCCGCAGCCCGGCTCCCGGACACCCGGCGCAGCACTCGCCCCGGCTCGCGGCCCAGTACCGTCGAAGCACTTAATCCGCCCATATTCGAGTGAACCGCCAGAAGCCGGCACGCTCGGCGTCGAAGGTATCCAGCCGCCCCCAGACCTCAAGCCAGGTTTACTGTGCAAGGTCTTCGGCCGCACTCTTGTCGGCAACGAACCGCTCGATATACGCATGCAGGCGCGACCGATTCGCTTCGATCAGACCGCGCGGAGCACTTCCGGTTAAAGCCATGTACCCCCCTTGGTTACACCACCCACTGGCCCTAACCGACCAACGGAAGAGCCGTCTCCATGCGCGTACCACACCGGCCGAGACGCTGACAAGCGATTTTCGCCGCCTGGTCGTGATCCTTTCGCGCCTTTTGCGAGAACTCGCTTGCCCTCGCGTAGAGTAAGGGTGTGGACCAGCGCGGCCAAGGGGGTCGGTGTCGTGTCGACTTGCGGTAACCGAGTAGCAACAACTGGTACGCGAGCCCCACCTTGACCGCGGTCGGAGACCGGAACGTTCCGCCAACCGCAACCCGAAACGCACGAACACGGAGGGGACAAATCATGCTCTCGACAACGATGCTTCGCGCCCTGCTTCTCGGCCTGACGCTCACCGCGGCGGCCTGCGGCGGGGGGGACAGCGAGTGCGACGAGTGCAGCAGCGACAAGGACTGCGACAGCGGCCAGTATTGCGCCAGCACGACCCTCGGCGACCGCTGTCTGAAGAACAACAAGTCAAGCTGCGAAGTCGGCTTAGGCCAGCTCTAGCAAGGCGCGGGACCGCACCGGAGGGGCGAGCCTCACCCAGCGGGAGCCTCGCGAGACGGCCTCCGCATAAGGATGCCGCCTTCACCGCGCGGGCTGGCTCCGGCATCCAGTTGGCCTGACCAGCCATGCCTCTGGGAGGGCGAGGCTCCCGCCGAGACACAACGGTCTGACGACGGCTCGGCGGGAGCCTCGCCCTCCCCATCCGTTTTCTTCGCGCCGCACGCGCATCCGCGCAAATCGTAAAACAGCGCCGGCTACCACCCGTAACCCGATGCCCGCAACTCCCCGTTCGCCCCGAGTAGGACCCGTTTGTTCAGGGGCCGTACCGAGGGGTCACACCGGACGTGC